>CASBPW010000053.1 GCA_949127685.1 Candidatus Sivonenia alaskensis PMM_0068
CGAGGCCAGTAGGACTCCTCACAAAAACTTCATCTAAATCGCTTTAGCATCCACCTAGCCAGAGGAACTGCTTTGTGGGTCGGGAGCGTCTTTCTTGAACTCATCCCGAACAGGTTCTGGCATCAGAGGCTTCGTCAAAGGTCTCCAGGCAGGTAGCATGTCCAGAGACAAATTCTCCAGTGGATTGCGGAACTCACGGACCTTATGCCAAACCGAGCGGGACATCAGTAGCTTGGTATGGGTAATTTCACCCTCAAGAGACTCCAAGATACTCTGACGTTCTGCCTGATAGTCCCCGGCAAACAGTTCTAAGGATTGGGGTGGATAGTGGGACAAAATCTTGCTGATATGGACCAACAATTCCCGGTAAAGCCAGGTGTAGGCCGGATGAATCCAGAGAGTGAGGCGATGAGGCTCAAGTCCCTGTTTGGAGATCTTGAGGTCGAAGGCTCCAATGGCTGCCCTGCGCTGTGGTTCATAAACGTACTCGAAGACCTGCTCTTCCTGGTGCAGACTCTGGTTAATCCCAAAGACAATTCGGTCTGGCAGGGGCCTGCGGAAATCATCTGGATGGCGGTCGTATACTTGCCGGAGCATGGAAGGCATGGTGGCGCAATCAAGTTGGCACAAAAGGGCGGCATCGGCGTTACTGACAGGCCGCAGATTTAAGGATTGAATGGCTACTTTGGCAAGGTTTTCCAACACCGTCGAGGGTAGACGCCAGTAGGTGATTTCTGCCATCGACTGAAAACCATTTTGCCGATATATGGCAATCTGCTCTTTGTTGTGGATGTCTGCTTCGACAATCCACGTCTTGGCGCTGCGGTAGTACTCAAAAATGTAGGCCAGCAGCAAGGTTCCTAAGCCTTGACTCTGCAAAGGATCGCCGAGGGTAAAGTGCTCTATCCGCCAGGTACTCTGAATTTCGTTGGTGGGAGATACCTGAATTAAGCCAACCACAACTCCATCAATCTGGGCGACATGAACATCGAAAAGGTGCTGAAACCGATTGGGTACCAGATTTAAAAGCTTGACCAGCCCAAACCAGCTCCGTATTTCTCGAACCTTTCGTACCCACTGAGTATCTTCTGGTTCGACACTTTCTAAACTATTTAGGTCACGCAGTTGCACAGGGCGAATCAGCATGGTTTGTCGTGTAACTACCTATCATCCATAATAGCCTGGGCACACAAGTCCTTGACAGTCAGGTTAAAACAGGGGCTCTCTTTGGTAGCATCCCACTTACTCCCTGTAGGGATACAATTTCTTCAAGGCTGAGGCAGGTCTATTCATCTAGC
Source organism: Candidatus Sivonenia alaskensis PMM_0068 (assembly GCA_949127685.1). Taxonomy (GTDB): domain Bacteria; phylum Cyanobacteriota; class Cyanobacteriia; order Gloeobacterales; family PMM-0068; genus Sivonenia; species Sivonenia alaskensis. The sequence goes on from CASBPW010000053.1 coordinate 1,299, forward strand.
CGATTACTTGCCTTCTCCCCTGATTTCCTTACTTGTCAGGATGAATATTTTTCTCCATATACTTAAATAACAGTAGAACTCCTCGAAACGTGAGCGCTGGCGGCTCACTCATTTGAGGTCTGGGATGCAATCTATCGCCTTCAACAAAGTTTTAACAAAATGGTACAAAATCAGAAGTCAACGGTCGTAATCACAGGTGCATCCTCAGGGGTGGGTTTGTATGCCGCGAAAGCTCTTATTCAAAAGGGCTGGCATGTGGTGATGGCCTGTCGGGATGTACCCAAAGCAAAACAAGCGGCTCAACGGGTGGGAATGCCTGCGGATAGCTACACGATCATGCTTATTGATTTAGCCTCTTTGGAGAGCGTTCGACAGTTCGTGAAGGACTTCAGCGCAAGCGGCAAGTCCTTAGATGCGCTGGTGTGTAACGCTGCCACCTATATGCCTTTGCTCAAAGAACCGCTGCACGGTCCTGAAGGATTTGAGCTGAGTGTGACCACGAATCACCTAGGACATTTCCTTCTGTGCAACCTGATGCTGGAGGATCTGAAACGCTCCTCTTCTTCAGACCCAAGGCTGATCATTTTGGGAACTGTGACGGCGAACTCTAAGGAGTTAGGCGGAAAGATTCCTATTCCTGCTCCTGCCGATTTGGGTGATCTTCAGGGCTTAGAGGCCGGATTTAAAGCGCCGATCGCAATGATTGATGGGAAGTCGTTCAAGGCGGGTAAGGCGTACAAAGACAGCAAGCTCTGTAATATGATGACGAGCCGAGAGCTACATCGTCGCTATCACGATTCGACCGGGATCGTCTTTAACACCCTCTATCCAGGATGCGTGGCCGATACGCCACTGTTTCGCAACAGCCTTCCCCTATTCCAAAAAATCTTCCCATGGTTCCAGAAAAATATTACGGGCGGCTATGTGTCCCAAGAACTGGCTGGGGAACGGGTGGCCCAGGTAGTGGCGGATCCTGCATTCAAGCAATCAGGGGTGCATTGGAGCTGGGGCAATCGACAAAAAGAAGGTCGTGAATCTTTTGTACAGGAGCTATCCGAAAAGGCCAGTGATGAGGTCCAGGCTCGACGCCTGTGGGAGCTAAGTGCAAAATTGGTGGGACTGGTGTGACAGCCACGAAGCTAATAACCGTGCTCCACCAAAAACTCTAAGGACAATTCAGATTTTGCTGATTGATTGCCGGAGGCTAGTCCCATAAACTTTTCTACGTACTTACCCAGTACGTCGCCTTCCAGATTGACAGGAGTGCCAGGAGTCAGTTGCGCAAGATTTGTCTCTTCCCAGCTATGGGGTACTACAGCCACCGTAAACCAAGAGCCATCTTCCGCACAGCGAGCTACCGTCAGACTTACGCCATTCACGGCAATGCTGCCTTTAGAGACAATGTAGCGCTGGAGGGTATTGCTTTCAAAAGTCAATTCCCAGCTATTCCCGGTTTGTTCATTAGCCACTAAGTAACCCAGACCATCGATGTGGCCCGTAACAAAATGGCCTCCAAGCTTGCCCCCAACCCTTAGAGCAGACTCCAAATTGACCTGTGCGCCTTGGGTTTTGTCCCCTAATGTCGTCCGGCTCAAGGTCTCTGGAGAAATACTTGCCTTAAAAGAGCTGGCATCGTAAGCCACAACCGTTAGACAAACCCCATCCACCGCAATACTGTCCCCAAGCGCAATATCGCCAAGGACAGCAACGGCTCTGACTTCCACGGTCTCAGACGTGATGTTCTGAAGAACCCCTAGCTCCTGAATGATTCCTGTGAACATAGCAAACCAGGATAGTGTGTCAACAGAACCTTAAACACAGACTCATTCATGCAAATCAGGTCCATTAATGTCTAACGGCTGTTTCTTCATCTAGCTCTTTCAAGCCCCACGCTAAGGCTTCTAGGAAGGGAGAATGGGCCATCATCTCTCCGAGGTCCTCCTCCTCAACCTCGTAGCCAACCTGCTCGGCGGCTTTTCGCACTGTCTCAAGCGCTTTAGAGTCTCCTTGCCATGCCCGTATGGCATTATCCATGGCAAGTGCAATGTAGTTAGTAGTCATCTTGGTGACTCCTTAGGATCCTGGGATCCAAAAATCTAATTCGTTGTGGAGAAGGCAAAACTACACTCTTTTGGTATTGCAGGGCAACAGCGAGTGCATCTTTCTGTCAAAGGCACTCCTCACATACATTCTAGCCAGCTTAAAATTTTATACAAGAGATAAAAAAACCTGCCTATATTAGGCAGGTTTTTGATAGTTAATGGAGCAAGTTAAGCAACCGCTACACTCTGACGATGCACTTCAATGATTTCCTCCATTTCAGCCGCATCTACCGTTTCTTTTTCCATAAGAGCGTCAGTGATTTTGTGCAGGAGAGGAAGATTGTCGCTGAGCACTTGACGAGCGCGGCGATAAGCCTGGTCAATGAGCTTACGCACTTCTTCATCAATGGCAGCAGCGGTTTCTTCAGAGAAATCCCGACCTTGGGTAAAGTCACGGCCTAAGAACATGTTGCCGCTCTGATTGCCAAGAGCAATCGGTCCTAAACGCTCACTCATGCCATAGCGGGTGATCATCTGGCGTGCCACGGAAGCTACCCGCTCTAGGTCATTAGATGCCCCGGTGGTGACTTCCTTTACGCCGTAGATCAACTCTTCGGCAATTCTGCCTCCGAGGGCGGTAGCCATTTGGTCCATAAGCTGGGCGCGGGTCGTCATTTGTTCATCGTTAGGGATAAACCAGGTGAGGCCGTTAGCCATACCCCGAGGCACAATCGTGATCTTCTGCACAGGATCATGGTTAGGCATAAAGCGACCGACTAGAGCATGACCGACTTCATGATAAGCAACCAACTTTTTGGTCTTTTCTGCAATCATGCGAGACCTTTTCTCTGGACCCACCATTACCCGGTCGATGGCATCGTTGATTTCGTCCATCGAAATCTCGGTCAGGTTACGGCGGGCTGCCAAAATAGCGGCTTCATTCAGCAGATTGGACAAATCAGCTCCCGTAAATCCTGGGGTGCGGCGAGCAATACGCTCTAGGTCTACGTTGACCAAAGCCTTGCCACGCGCATGGACTTTGAGAATTTCTTGACGTCCCTTGAAATCAGGGCGGTCGACAACGACTTGACGATCGAAACGACCAGGACGCAGTAGGGCTGAATCCAAGACATCAGGACGGTTCGTGGCCGCAACAATGATGATTCCGGTGTTGCCTTCAAAACCATCCATCTCGGTAAGCAACTGGTTGAGGGTTTGCTCACGCTCATCGTTACCACCGCCTAAACCAGCTCCACGCTGGCGACCGACAGCATCAATTTCATCAATAAAGATGATGCAAGGAGCATTTTTCTTGGCTTGTTCAAAAAGGTCACGGACGCGAGCGGCACCGACCCCTACGAACATTTCTACGAATTCAGAACCAGAGATAGAGAAAAAGGGAACTCCAGCCTCTCCAGCAATCGCTTTTGCCAGCAAGGTTTTACCCGTTCCAGGAGGACCGACCAAGAGCACTCCTTTAGGAATCTTGGCTCCAAGGGCATCAAAACGCTCTTGGTTCTTCAGGAAATCTACGACCTCTGCCAATTCAAGCTTGGCTTCATCGACCCCAGCTACATCCTGGAAGGTAGTCTTGGTTTGAGATTCCATCTGGACTCGAGCTTTGGATTTGCCAAAATTCATGGCCTGATTACCAGGACCCGATTGCGCACGACGCAGTAGGAAAAAGAGCCCACCCAACAGTAATAGAGGGAACAAGAAAGTACTCAGCATCGAGAGCACTTGTCCATTGTTGCTAGGAGAACTCACCACCACATCCACTCCGCTGGCCTCCAAAATCTTGAGCAGATCTGGGTCAGAAGCAGGCAGGGAGACGGCAACACGCGCTCCATCTTTGAGGGTAACTTCGGCCTTCGGATTATCCTGGGCAATGCGTACCATCTCTACCTGACCGCTCTTAGCCTTGTCGAGAAACTCGGTGTAGGAGACATCGGGACGGGCATTAGACTGGGGATTGAAGAAGGTCACGCCCAAAGAAACCACAACAATGGCGAGCAGTACATAAAGCCCTGCATTCCTTAAGTTGTTCTTCTTATCCTTATCCTTGTTATCGCTCACTGTAGAAAACGCCCCCTGACAAATAGTTAAGCAGAAAGTATTAAGTTTTTTAACCTTATCTCTCATACTAGAGCTTTGAAGCGCTACGTTCAATGGTTGGCTGCTTTAAAGTCCAGAGCTCTGATGAAAATATTGAAGAAGTCTGTGCATGGGCGTTAGGTCTTTGAGTTCTTTCCGTACCTCAGCGCTTCCTGAAGACTCCGATCCAAGGATCCCATGCACGGGTAGCAGTTCCACCACACTGTTGCTGTACCCTACCGCTTCAAAACTGCGTTGGCGTTCTGGTGTAAACGGAACTATGGCATGCGGTATTGCTAGATGGGCCAACTTGGAAAGCAGCTGCTGCCGAAAGATACCGGCAAGACAACCTGTTTCAGGAGGCGTTAAATACTGGCTTCCATCCCAAGCCCAAAGATTGCCTCGACTCGTTTCTAGCCAAGTTCCTTCTTTCATCAAGATCGCTTCCTGAGCGCCTTGGGCTTCGGCCTTGCGAAATGCCTGGAAGGACACCAAGTAGTTCCCTGTTTTCAGATGAGGCCAACTCCGGCCTCCCTCTAGGGCTAGCAGGATCACCCCCTGTTGCTGTTTTTGCTCTAAATCGGGAGGAAGGGCACGCCCTGTTACCAGTTCTCTTCCATCCGGTAAGAGCGTAATTCTCAAGACGGGATAGTTCGGGGCCAAGGCATGGACTGCAAGGTTGACCTGTTCCCAAGAGGGAGCCTCCCATCCGAGGGCATCGACCTGGATTTCTAAACGCTTAAGGTGTGTTTCTAGGGATGTTAAAGGATGCTGAGGATTTTGGTGATAGATGCGGAGGGTGGTAAATACCGTGGCTCCATAGATAAAGCCTGGATCATCAATGTTCAGATCCAGGGTATTTCCAATATGTAACTGTCCTGTCCACCAATAGTGATTCATAAAGGAGCGTCGCGGGTAGATTAACCTCAATGGCTCTCGTCCGATCCTGCAGTGAATGTTACTCCAAACTCGTCACAGGGGGCCTTCCCGAAATCCAGGCACCTGCCTGTAGAGCCATAGCTCGTATCTCTTTTGACCCTGATCAGCAGACTGTCATTCACGGATTAGCCTGATGCAGCTATCTGTAACATTCACTACTCTATTTGCTTTACCTCTGGAATGTCTGCTCGCTAAAGAGTTATCAGAAATGGGGATCAAGTGTTGGGATCAGGTTCTATGTTCTTTGCTTTTCTACTGAGGGGATCATCTGTGAGTATGGTTCTTGCAATTTAGAGTTCCCTAGATTTCACTTATATATTTCCTTTTGTAAACTGAAGTTGCATCTTGAGATGGGCTCTAAATCCTTGAAACTTAGGTGGCATAGAGATTAGAAGATTCATAATTTTTTTAAACAGTTCTTAAAGTGTGATTTGAATATTAAGTTTTTTGTAAAAGCAGAACGCTCCGAAAAATATCCTATATGGTGGGGTTCACTGGAAGTGATCCCGATTACTTTCTGTAATTTTAAGCCTTTCCCACCCTACCGTGGATAAACCTATGAACCTCACAGAACTTAAATGCAAGCAAGTCCAACCTCTTCCTGATACCCGAAACCATCGCGGACAGTTTGTAGCAGAGGAGGAACACACGGTAGTCTCGGTGCTTCCCAACGGCTGGGTCAAAATTTGTACAGAGGTTGGACCAAACCATGAGGCTGGCTGCCATTTGGTAGATCCCGATGACCTGCACTTACTGCTGCAGCAGCGAGACAATCCCCATTGCTATTTGTAAAGGGTGCTTGAGCCTAAAGTGGATCAGACAAAAAAGAATAGGTGAGTTCCAGAAAATCTCTGGGCTTTTCTAAAAAGCTAAGGTGTCCCGCTCCAGGTAGTGTCTTCAAAACCGCCTGGGGCATGTTTTTTTCCAAGCGCTTCCCAAAAGCTGGGGAAATGACGCGGTCTCCTTCTCCCCAAATGATCAGCGTCGGGATGTGGATGTTTGAGTACATGTTTTCTAGTTCTTCTGCGATTGGCCATCGAATAGAGCGGAGTATGGCTTGTCCCCCAGAAAACATCGCTCGACGGTCTGGATCTAAACCTTCGAGGAAGAGTTGTATTTCTGCATCTCGTAAAGGGGTGTTCCGATGGTAGTTCGACTGAAGTACGGCCCGTGCATATAAGTTGCGCGGAATCAGCGGCGCACAAAGGGTTATGCCCTCTCCCAATCCAGGCATCGCTAGCCATTTAGTACCACCAGGAAAGGGCATCGGAAAACAGGCTGGGGCTGCCAAGACCAGACGATGGACGCGCCCTGGATATTGGGAGGCAAAAGAGAGCGCAACGGCCCCCCCTAAGGAAGCTCCGATCAGCGTGGCGTCTTGCCACTCAAAACTATCTAATAGGTCCCTTAGCTGTTCGACCATTTTGGGAAGGACCTCACCGTCTGTGATATATCCCTTTTTCTCGGAAAGGCCACATTCCAGTAAATCGTAGGCCAAAACCTGGTAATGCTTTGATAGAGACGCACGTACATAATTCCAAAGATTTAAGGTGGACATCAACCCATGAATTACCACGACCGGGGGAGATTTTCCCGCTTTCCCTGTCTTTTGGTAATGGGTATGGTAGCCTGCTGCATCAAGAAAGGTAAACATCTTCGCTCATTCTTGAAAAAACTATATGCAGTGTAGGAGAATTTTGCTACGCTACAGCTAGTGAAAAGAAGCTGTACGTTTCCCCCCTCAAAGTATGACTAAGGCCGGATATTTCCGGTCTTTTTTTTGCCATAAGTCTGACACTATAGAATATTGAGCTTGTGTGCAACGATAGCAAAGCTTTTTTATTGAGTGCTTAAGGAGATGCCATGGACCTCAAAGATGCTGAAGAGCGAATGAAGAAAGCCTTGGAGGCTACTTCCCATAACTTTAATACCATTCGCACAGGGCGTGCTTCTGCCAGCCTCTTAGACCGAATCATGGTTCCCTATTATGAGGTCCCGACTCCGTTAAAATCTCTGGCATCCGTAACGACCCCTGATAGTTCTACAATTTTGATTCAACCTTTTGACAAATCAGTGATGCGCGATCTTGAACGAGCCATCGCCGAATCGGATTTGGGGCTGACACCTAACAATGATGGGTCTACCATCCGACTCAATATCCCCGCGCTCACGCAAGAGCGTCGCAAGGAATTGGTCAAAACGCTTAACACCCTGGCCGAAGAGAGCCGAGTTGGGGTGCGCAATATCCGTCGCGATGTCATTGACAGTATTCGCAAACAAGAAAAAAATGGGGAGCTCTCGGAAGATACTGCCCGTGACCAACAGGACCAGGCGCAGAAACTAACTGCCAAGTACACAGAGCAAATCGATAAACTCTTTGCGGCTAAAGAGCAGGAAATCATGAAAGTCTAAGACGATGAGGTTGAACAGGTGATAGAGGAGTCTGGTCTCGCTCAGGTAGCCTATGTGCGGGGTGAATTTTTACCCCTAGAGAAGGCTACCTTGGATATCCGCACCCATGCGTTTCTATATGGAACCTCGGTTTTTGAAGGAATTCGCGCTTATTGGGTGGCAGATCAGGGCCAAATCCTGGTTTTTCGGGCCAAGGAACACTACGCCCGCTTGGAGCGTAGCTGTAAAATTCTGCACCTGCAATGCCCTCTTAGTTTTGAACGCATGCTGGAGCTGACGGCAGAAATTCTTCAGAAGAATCAGTGCCAAAGCGATACCTATCTGCGCCCGATTGTTTATAAAGCCGATCTGCGCATTGATCCCTTTCTCAATACGCCCAATACTCAGGATGATTTTTGTCTGTTTACGGTGCCTTTGCAGCAGTATATTGACACCCGAACAGGATTACATCTAGGTATTTCTTCTTGGCGTCGCCTAGACGATAACATGATGCCTGTTCGGGCCAAGGTCAGTGGTGCTTATGTCAATTCAGCCTTAGCGAAAACCGATGCCAAGTTGTCTGGGTTTGATGATGCCATTCTGCTTTCTGAAGATGGGCATGTGGCAGAAGGCAGTGCGATGAATCTGTTTCTGGTGCGTGATGGAAGGTTAATTACGCCTTCGGTGACTAGCAATATCCTCGAAGGCATCACTCGGGACACGGTGATTCAGTTGGCGAAACAGGAATTGGGGATAGCAGTAGAAGGACGTTCTATAGACCGGACTGAGCTCTATGTAGCTGATGAACTGTTCCTCTGTGGTACCGCTACAGAAATTGCTCCCGTCACCAAAGTGGATCATCGGTTGATTGGTAATGGAAAAACTGGGGCGCTGACCCAACAACTGCAAGACCTCTATCAGCAAGTAGTGCGCGGGCAATTGCCTAAGTATGAGGCATGGCTGATGGTTGTTCCGGTGACCGGTTAATTCTAGTTGAGCCGTTGCCTGTTCATGGGAACTACGCAGTCCGGCAAACAAGACTTCGTAGCCGATAGGTTAGCATAGGAACATAACAGGTTTGGGATTCTTTGATGCACGCACTTCCCGGCTCCACGAAAAAAGAACTGATTTCGGGAGTTTATAAAGCTCCGTCCAAAGCGATGTCTTGGGTTGGCTCCTTGAGTGAATTCTTGGGGGATGCGGTCAGCAAAACCAAAGAAAACTGGCTTTCTCGCCTGTTGACGAAGTATTTAGGGGCCAATTGGCTCTTGAACCTGTTGGACAGGGTAGATATTCAGAAGGCTTGCAAACGGGTGGCTAAAGTCCAGAAAGCCTATCCCCAAGAGACTCCAGCCCAGATTAGTCAACGTCTGATTTGGAATAAAGCCAAGTATTTAGGAGGCCTCGGTTTTGCTTCGGGTCTCGTGCCACCGGGTGTGAATGTCCCCTTTATTGTGCTGGATGTGATCACCACGGTGGTTGTCCAGATGGAACTGGTCTATGAGATCGCTGCGGCTCATGGTTTAGACCTGGAAGCCCCAGAGCGCAAGGGGGAACTGTTTCTAGTTATGGCAGTAGGTGCAGGATCTGACCGCGCTGTAACCGCAGGTTTGCGCGGGTTTGAGCAGAAATTTACTCCGGTTTTGTTAGAACAACTGGCTAAAGTGCTGGGTGGCAAGTTGGCTAAGAAATTTGTGACCCGTTCGATTCCTCTGATTGGAGCAGCACTGGGTGCTGGGGCAAATATTACTTTCTTATATCTGTTGGGAAAGACAGCAGTCCAGTTTTACAGTAATAAGGGGCTTGTTTTGGAAGAAGCTCCCGTTACTTTAAACGTGCGTAATCGCTGAGTGGAAGTAGAAACATCAAGCTCTCTGTAGAGTGCTGCAATCTCGATCTTGCAGTACAAACTTAATGAGACCAGTATGCTTAAGCAGGGAAAAATTCAGGCAAGGAAATGGCAGTAGAGCGGTGGACGGATGAAATGCTGGATAGACTGGCATCTCAGACTCAAGGGAACGCAGACCAGCAATCGGTGCTTAGTGAGCAAATTAAGGGCTTAGTAAGGGTTGCAAATATCCAGCAAGATATTATGGGTAAATTGAGCCTTGATATGCGGGGCCTGCAATTAGAAGTCCGACGATTAATTGAGCGCATGGACCGAGTAGACGGGGGGCCATCATAGGTCTATCCTTTTGCCCATATTGACGGCTAATACTAAATAATTAGCCAAAAGCTACGTCTTCATCGAGGACGATATCGTGTTTTCGGTCAGCTCAATATCATCTATGCTCTCAGAAAAACTATAGTGACGCCTTTTCCGCCATCCGTCGGGTCTGCAAATTCATATTTCTCTTTTCGGGGATAGCCATCCAAAAATTCACGCACGCCATCTCGCAGTTTTCCAGTTCCATGACCATGAATGATCCATTGGGGACCGCAGCGGCCTGCAAGTTCGTTCTCCAAACGATGAAGGGCATCGGCCACGCGCATACCCCGGATATCGATCGTATTCGCTTCCGTGCGGACCACAGGCAAAACAGGCTGGGGATGGGGTTCTGTCTTTGGTTTGCGCACAGGCCGAGGTGGAGCAGGTTGGTCTTTTTGATTCGGGGGACAGACTTGATAGACCGGAACCCAAAGTTTGAGCACCCCACAGCGCACTTGGACCTCGGTGCCGCCTGACCGCTCCTCTATGTCTAAGACTTCTCCCGTCTGCGCTAGAGAACGGACGTAGACCTTTTCTCCCACCTTTGGGCGGTACTCAGAAATCTCTCTGGCCTGCTCAGCCAATCGTTCTTTGGCTACTTGGGCTAACTCTTCGGAGGCCCGTTGTGCATCCTTGGCAGAAGCATTGCCTTTTTGCAGACGACGGATCACTCCAGCGATTTCGCTGCGGGCTTCTTCCACCGCCTGGGTTACTTCTCGCTGTTTGCGGTTCTCCAAGTCATAAATCCGTTGTTCCAAATAAGCTTGTTGGTCGGAAAGTGCCTGACGCAGTGCTTCCACTTCCTTCCGGAGGCGAGTAGCTTGATCTGATTCCGATTCCTGGCGGCGTTTCTCTGCTTCCAGGCCCGCTATCACCGTATCCATCTGCACGGAGTCCTTTTTAATCGTGCTTTTGGCCCTATCGACGATTTCGGCTTCTAGGCCGAGCCTGCGGGCAATCGTTAAGGCATTGGAACGCCCAGGGATGCCCCACAAAAGACGATAGGTGGGAGCCAGGGTGGTCTCATCAAATTCCACAGAAGCATTTTCGAAGCGGTCGTCTTCGTACTTCAGGGTTTTGAGTTCCCCGTAGTGGGTGGTGACTACGGTTAAACCGACTCGGTCTACTAAGGTTTGCAACAGGGCTCTAGCAAGAGAAGCCCCTTCTTCTGGGTCTGTCCCGGCGCCTACTTCGTCCAATAAGACGAGAGACTGAGGCCCTGCCGCTTCTAGGACACGGGTAATCCGACGGATATGACCTGAGAAAGTCGATAAATTTTGTTCAATGCTCTGTTCATCGCCAATGTCCGCTAGGACTTCGCTAAACCAAGGCACCAGCGCAGGGTCCTGGCAGGGAATGAAAAGACCGGCACGGGCCATCAGACAGACCAAGCCAAGGGTCTTGAGGGTTAAGGTTTTGCCCCCTGTGTTCGGTCCAGTAATCACCACAGCTTTGATGGGAGCTTCTAGCCGGAGGTCTACCGGGACAACAGGATAGGCTCCCTCCTGGCGATTCTGCCATACCAACAACGGATGGCGGGTTCGGATTAAGCAGAGCGTCACCGAAACGTCGCGCACCAGGGTGGGCTCCACCGCTTTGAGCCAGACGGCATAGCGGGCACGGGCCAAGGCACTGTCAAGGAGGGCAAGGACTTCTACGGTATAGATCAAATCCTCTGACTCCTGAGCCACCAGAGAAGAAAGCTCATAGAGAATTCGGTCTACTTCTTGGGCTTCCTGCCGCTCGTATTCCCGGAGCCGATTGTGTTGCTCCACCGCCACCATTGGCTCGATATAAAGCGTCTGACCACTGGCGGAGGTGTCGTGCAGGATGCCCGGCACTTGGTCGCGGTGGGTCACTTTGACAGGCAGCACAAAACGCTCATCCCGCATGGTGATCAACGCTTCCTGAAAACAGTTGGGTCTGCGCTGAAGCAGGGATTGGAGCGTCTGCTGAATGGCTACCCGGACCCGCTGCTGCTGGGAGCGTGCCTCAGAGAGCTTCGCGCTGGCCCGGTCCGCCACTCCCCCCTGGTCATCAATATCCTGATAGATACGTTGTTCTAGGTCTGGAAAAGAACGCAGCGTCTCGACCAGGCTCTGTAGTTCAGGTAGCGCGAGCGTTTCCTGCTGGTCAATCAATTTCCTGGTTTGGCGAGCGGCCCCCAGGGTACTGGCCATGTCCAAAAGTTCACTGCCTTCTAACCTTCCTCCCATGGCAGCCCGTTGTAGGGAAGGCGCTATATCTCGAACCCCAGCTAGGGGCAAACCTTCTGGATGGATTTCTTCCAGGGCCAGCACTTCTGCTGTTTGGCGGAGGGCGCGTTGAGCTTCCAGTAGGGTCGCTGCAGGTCTGAGGATTTCGAGCCTACGTTTTCCTGCTTTTGTCATCGCAAAAGTAGCAACCTGCTCACATAGACGATTCCATTGCAGGAGCCTTAAAGTCTCTTCTTGAATATGGGTGGTGGACGGTGATGGAATCAAATCAAAACTATCTCTATACCAGGGGTTTTGCCTTTATATAGAGTTATAGAGCGTCAACAACCCCTTCGCTCAAAGAGTTTTGAACTGGTTCTTCTCAAGGGCTAAAAGCACCTCGCCACAGTCATCCTGTTCATCCAGGCTGACTAGCCATTCACTCGTGCTCAAAATTTCCCGGATGAGCCCGCGTTTCCCATGCCAGGGTCCATACAGTACCTCCACTGGAGATGAGGAGATTTCCGGTTGAGAAGAGCTTAGAGCATGCATAGTAGTGACCGTCCTTTAACTAAGGTTTCAAATCCATCAATGTTTTGGACTGCACGGGAACCCGCCCAAAAAGTAATTGGGCATCCAAAGCTCATAGCGTGCGCTACAGCTTGTAATAGCCCTAAAGGATCCGATCTGAATCTCCTATGGTCGCCTTTGTAAGAAACTTCAATAGAAGAACTGGAATTCAAGTGATTTGTATCTAAAAGACATACCCGAACATTCATGGAGCGTTTGGTAGCGTATGTGTGTGTTCACTATTGTGCCTAATTAATATATAAAAATATGTTCTCTGTAATACTTTTCATAGGAATATTCATCATCCCTACTAGGAGCTGAGATCCAGAAGTCCTGTTTGGATGGTCCTTGGCTTAAGGTAAAGTAATGAATACCCAGTGGATGAGTCGGGGTGTGGCGCAGCTTGGTAGCGCGGTTGCTTTGGGAGCAATAGGTCGCAGGTTCAAATCCTGTCACCCCGATATCTTTATTGTTTTAGTAGAGCAACTTCCCAAACCAAGCGGGGCGGGATGAAGCGACCGAGTTGAAAGCGTACTTGCTCTAAAGTTGTTAAAACCTGGGTATGGCCCTGCTTCCAAGCATTTTGTTGCAGATAGTCTACTAGCCATAACTGTTGACTATGGTCTAGGTGTTTGTCTATAGTCCGGGCTAGGGTAAGGGCTTGAATGGGGCCTGTTGGCCAGGACTTTAAATCTTCTAAAAGCATCGGTGGCATCGATTCTAAGCCTTGGAGTAGCTCTTGGGCTTGGCCTACGGAGCCTTGGGCCATCGCTAGTATTTCCGGTGGGCAAGAAGAATATTCCAGAATTTCCAACAGCAAGGCGTCACTCAGCCGATAAAAAGGGATGCGCTGGCAGCGAGAAACAATCGTACTCAACACATGATGAATGTCTGGTACGAGGAGAATAATCACGGCGTGCCCAGGCTCTTCTAAGGTTTTGAGAAAGCCGTTGGCAGCGGCTTCGGCCATCGTTTCAGCGCCTTCGACGACCACTACCTGGCGAGGGGCTTCTATGGGAGGTCGATTGAGGGTATGGGCGACTGCTCGCACTTGTTCTAAGCGGACCTGAGGCAAAGAACGCAAAGAAATCCCTTCTGCCGGAGCTTGAGCACGGGTGAAGAGTTGATTGCCTTTTTTATACGTCGGTTCTATCCAAAGCAAATCAGGGTGATTTCCCTCTTCTATTCTTTGGAAACGGTGCGTGGTCTCTAATAGTTCTGCGGCAAATAGGCGAGCGGCTAAAGCCTTGCCGACTCCTGCTGGTCCGGCAAATAGATAGCCTGGAGCAATCCGGCCCTGCTTTAGGCTGGCTTGCAATAGTTTGGTGGCGAGGGACTGTCCCCGCAATTTTGACCATAGGCCGTTCATCGTAGCGGCTGAGTCTGGGAGAATTGGTTCTAAATTATAGCTCTAAGTGAATTTAGGGCATAAATTCCAGCCTTTGCCAAGGCTTAATTGTGTGCAGTGATACAGATTACGCATCATTATGATTACAAAAATAATCAAAACCTCTAAGTTCCTATAAGAAAATCCTATAAGTGTATTGGACTATACATATAAAATCGTAGTCGTTGATACAACTCAACCTGCTCATAGGTTGTTCACTCTTGGGTTAATGCTTGTAGGCTATGGTCTGCACTTTCCTAAAACCGAATTACTTGAGCTAAGGAGTTTACGTATTGATGCGTGAAAAATTGAAAACTGGATTGTTGGGTATCGCTTTAGCCGCAGCCACAGCCGCTCCTGCTTTTGCCCAAGGTGCCCCTGCCCCAACCATCAACAGTGGAGATACCGCTTGGGTTTTAGTCTCTGCGGCTTTGGTCCTTTTAATGACCCCTGGCTTAGCCTTCTTCTACGGAGGATTGGTGCGGAGCAAAAACTCTTTAAATACTCTGATGATGAGTTATGTGGCCCTCGCTGTGGTCGGTCTTGAGTGGGTCCTCTTCGGGTACTCTCTGGCTTTTGCTCCCGGTTCCCAATGGTTGGGAGGGCTCCAATGGTTAGGCCTTAATGGCGTAGGCCAAGAACCCAGCCCACTCTATATGAGCACCGTTCCCCATCTGGCCTTCATGGTCTTCCAGGCTATGTTCGCCGTGATTACACCAGCCTTGATTTCCGGCGCTATCGTCAGCCGGATGAAGTTCAAAACCTATGTCGTGTTCATCATGCTCTGGTCAGCGGTGGTCTATGCTCCGCTAGCCCATTGGGTTTGGAGCTTTACCACAGATACGGCCGGCAAACTCATCCCTGGTGGTTGGGTGGGTACTTTGGGTGGCTTGGACTTTGCGGGGGGAACGGTGGTTCACATTAGTGCTGGGATCTCAGCGCTAGTGGCTGCCCTGATTCTGGGTCGTCGCAAGGGTTATCCGGGCCAACCGATGCCTCCGCACAATGTGCCTTTTGTGATGTTGGGTGCTGGTCTGCTCTGGTTCGGATGGTTCGGGTTCAATGCTGGTTCTGCCGGAGCTGCGAATGGTTTGGCGGCAGCAGCGTTTGTGACAACGAATACGGCAACGGCCGCAGCGATGGCAACCTGGCTGTTAATTGAAACTATCTTCAATAAGCCAACCGCGGTTGGCGGTGCTACGGGTGCGGTGGTCGGTCTGGTAGCAATTACGCCAGCGGCAGGATTTGTGACGCCCTTAGCGTCGATTGCGATTGGAGGGATAGCGGCAATTATCAGCTACGCAATGATTCAGTTGCGGACCAAGCTGCAGTATGACGATTCCCTGGACGTGTTTGGATGTCATGGGATGGGTGGTTTGACGGGAGCTCTTTTGACGGGAGTTTTCTGTACGAAGGCGGTTAACCCGGCAGTAGTGAATGAAGGTTTGGCCTATGGGGGTGGTTTCACCCAGGTATGGATCCAAATCATCAGTGTGGCCGGGACCGTTGTCATCGCGGTGGTGGGTACATCGGTGATTTTGTATGCGCTGAAATTCACGATGGGACTGCGTCCCAGCGACAAGGAGGAGCAAGAAGGATTGGATATCATCGAGCATGGAGAAGAGAGCTACACTGGCTTGGCTGGTGGCTACTCTCTCGCAGAGGAAGGCAGCCCTTTCTCTTCCTCTTCCTC
>CASBPW010000054.1 GCA_949127685.1 Candidatus Sivonenia alaskensis PMM_0068
CAGAGGCCAATGGCTCGAGTCAGCTCATCTTGGCTCACAGATACCAAGCTATTGTAAGTATCTACGGGGGAAAGATCATGGGTCATTGAAGTATCAACAGCGGTCAGATAGGCGAGAGGGCCCATATGAATTTCATCTGCTCCCAAGACAATCATGGTTGCAGCAGAAGCACATACTAAGGGAACCAAGGCTGTTAATCGTTGTGTATAGTTTCTTAATAGATGAACTATCCGCAATGATGCTATACCCGCACCTCCATTTGACTTCACAAATAAGGTAATTTCATTTTGATTACCTAGCTTTTTTAGCACTTCATAGAGACCGTTGACATCATGTTGACAAACACTACCGTTTGGGGAGGTCCAATAGCTTAGGAAAGTTGCATTGAGTTCAGCTTCTATCTGTGCAATTATTTTTTGAGTTTTGTTAAATAGAACAGGCGGTTTATTGATCTTTTTGTGTTTACCCAACACTTCAATGGCTTGGTCCATTTGGAGCACTCTGAAAATAATTTATCTTGCACAAAACAAGACTCTGGTTAAAGAATTCCCCAGATTAATTTGTATTTATCAGTATTCAATTCATTTATAGACATATTTCCTAACAGGAAAATAAAGCTTCTATAAACCCCTTGACTTGTGGTCAAAGCATAGGAACAAAGAAAGATCTAAATGGCAGAACTGAGCTATGATTTTGACCTGTACGCCGCGCGACTAGACAAGAGAGTGAGACTCCCATGCAAGATAAAGGTTTTTTGATGATTCCAGGACCAACCCCGGTCCCTGAATCCGTATTGCTATCGATGGCTCGCCACCCCATAGGCCACCGAACGAAGGATTTTTCAGCGGTAATGGAAGACGTAACGGAAAAGCTCCGTTGGCTTCACCAAACCAAAGGAGACGTACTAACTCTCGCCACCAGCGGTACGGGAGCGATGGAAGCGTCTATCGTGAGCGCCCTTTCTCCTGGAGATAAGGTGCTGGTCTTGGTCAATGGTAAGTTCGGTGACCGTTGGGCCAAAATGGCCAAAGCTTTTCAATGTGAGGTAACGGTTCTTTCTGAGGAATGGGGCAAAGCCATCGATCCGGAACAAGTTAAAGAAGCACTGGCTACTCCGGGTACCTATAAAGCCGTCATCATCACCCATAGTGAAACCTCTACGGCAGTTATCAATAATTTAGAACCTATTGCTGGCTATATCCAGAGTCATGGTGCACTTTCTATTGTCGATGCCGTCACCAGTTTGGGGGCTACCCAGGTGCCTATGGATGATTGGGGACTCGATTTTGTCGCCACAGGCTCCCAGAAAGGCTATATGATGCCTCCAGGTTTGGGATTTGTGGGCGTCAGTGCCAAAGGTTGGGAAGCAGTTGAAAAATCTACCATGCCCCGTTTCTTTTTCGACCTGCTGAAGTACCGCAAATCTTTGAAAGACGCTTCCACGCCTTTTACTCCTGCCATTAACTTAATCTATGCCTTGCAAATCGCTCTAGGGATGATGCAGCAGGAAGGACTGGAAAATATCTTTGCACGTCATCATCGCCATAAAGGTGCAGTGCGGGCTGGGGCTAGCGCCTTAGGACTGGCCAACTATGTGGCAGAGGATAAGGCAGCGGCTCCAGCGGTTACGGCTATTTTGCCTCCTGAGGGCGTCAGCGCTGACAAAATGCGTGGCATCATCAAAAAACGCTATGACATTGCCTTAGCCGGGGGCCAAGATCAGCTCAAGGATAAAATCTTCCGGGTTGGTCATCTCGGATTTGTTTGTGACCGGGATGTTCTCACGGTTCTTGCAGCCGTTGAAGGGGCCCTAAGGGAACTTGGGCATGATGTTGCCCCTGGCGCTGGGGTAGCCGCTGCCTTGAAGCTCTTGGACTAGTGATAACTTCGTGCGGAACTTGGGGACTATCAGGGTATACCGCTGATAGTCCCCAAAGAAGTGACACAGTCTAACAGTAGAACCCCTCTCATTCTGATAGCAGACGATGACAAAGTGATTCGGCTCGCCTTAAAGCGGGTTATGAAAAAAGCTGGTTACCAAGTTATCGAAGCTGAGAATGGCGAGCAATGTTTGGTGGAATATCTTAAACATGAGCCAGACGTTGTTCTTCTTGATGCCATGATGCCCATCATGGATGGATTTACCGCCTGCAAACATCTGAGGTCATTTTCTGGCCCCTCCCCTTTAATTTTCTTGATTACTAGTCTTGAGGATGAAGCCTCGATATCCCAGGGCTTTGAGGATGGGGTGGATGACTTTGTTCTGAAGCCCATTCATTGGCAGCTCCTCCAGAAGCGGGTAGAGTATCTCCTCCAGACCAAAAGGACGAAGGAAGCTCTGCGAGAGAGTGAAGCAAGCCTCGCTGTCGCCCAGAGGGTTGCTCATATTGGCAGTTGGGATTTGGACTTAGTGACCAATAAGCTCCAGTGGTCTGCAGAGATTTACCGAATTTTTGGATTTCTAGATCACGAAGTCTCGGCCACCTATGATTTATTGCTGGAAAGGATTCATCCTGACGACCGAGTATTCGTCCAATACGCTATGGATAGAGCCCTTTATGAGCATGAGACCTTCAGCATCGACCATCGAATTGTGAGACCTGACGAAACCGAACGTATTCTGCATTCCCGTGCTGAAGTCATTTTTAACGAAGATGGCTGGGCAACTCGGATGGTCGGGATTGTCCACGATATTACAGAGCGCAAACAAGCCGAGAACAAGCTAACGTACATGGCCCATCACGATCCTTTGACAGGACTTTACAATCGTCAGTACCTGCTTGAAAAGCTTCAAAGGATTTTGAAAGTAAAGAATCTGGCAAAGGGAGCCTTGCTTTTTGTAGACCTAGATAACTTTAAGATCGTCAACGATACCCTAGGGCACGCTACGGGAGACCGACTGCTCAAGACTTTGAGCAGCAAGCTCAAGTATACTTTGCGAGAAGAAGACATCCTTGCTCGCATTGGGGGAGATGAATTCGCGCTCCTGCTGGAAGAAGCTACCCCCGAAGAAGCGCAGGGAGTAGCCAAAAGACTCGTAGAATTCATTGGAGCGTTTCGGTACAGCGAAGAAGGGGTTACCTTCACTATCGGTAGCAGTGTGGGGATGGCCTACATAGAAACCAATATGGAGGCTGAAGAGCTACTTTCTCGCGCAGATAGGGCCTGTTACGTATCCAAGGCACGGGGTGGGAACCGCATCGAAGTCTATCAGCTAGGCCAGGACGAACTTCAACTCATAGTAGAAGAAGCTAGTTGGACAACCCGGATTAAGGACGCCCTGCGAGAGCAAGGGTTCTCTCTCTGGTTTCAACCCGTATTGCACCTAGCTACCCAGCAAGTAGACCACTATGAAGCCCTCCTCCGTATGCAGGGAAGCCAGGGCGAAGTGATTCTCCCAGGAGCTTTTATTCCCTCCGCTGAGCGCTTTGGATTCATGAGCCAAATAGATTACTGGGTAATCCAAGCAGCAGTCCAATGTCTGGCTGCACATCCTGAATTACATTTAGCGGTAAATCTCTCGGGGAAATCATTGAGTGACCCAACGCTCAAGGACTTCATTAGTCTAAATTTGAGGCAACAAAGCGTAGAACCCAACCGTTTAAGTTTTGAAATTACAGAAACTGCTGCTATCGTGAACTTTGATCATGCCCGAGTCTTTATCAAAGACCTTAAAAACCTGGGCTGTAAATTCGCCCTAGATGACTTTGGCGTAGGCTTTTCTTCCTTTACTTATCTCAGAGAGTTGCCCGTAGACCTTATCAAAATTGATGGCAGCTTTGTCCGCAATTTAGATCAAGACTTGATTAACCAAGCTTTGGTAGGATCTATTCACGAAATGGCTAAAGCTCTAGATAAAAAAACCATCGCTGAATTTGTCGAGAATGAGGCCATTCTCCATATCCTGCAGGAAATAGGGGTTGATTACGCTCAGGGATATCATCTGGGTCGTCCCACTCCTGACCTGTGATTCATGGTATTACCGCTTGGAACGGTTGCATCACAGATGCAAATCCTCATCAAAGCTTGACGCTAGCTTAGTAATTCATCATGGCACGGAGGGTAACTTTAGCCTTAGGAACAGGAGAAAAGGGTCAATTTGCGATGCCAACGGTTACTTCTGTTCAAATAGCTAAGGCAGTTACGGTAGGCGATGTACTCATTCGTGAAAAGCTCGTTACTACGCGCCAACTGTTCTATGCTCTAGAAGAACAAAAGGAAGAAGCCCAGCGCTCTCAGAGGTACCTCCTCGGTGAAGTTTTTATCCGTTGGGGCCTGCTCACAGAAGCAGAATTGATAAACGCTTTAAATCAGCAGTATTTCCTGAACGAAGGACATCGTTTTGGTACCCAGATCCATCGTTCGGTAAAGAGTAAATCAAAGCGAACGCTAGATATTGTGGGAGCCATCCTCGGCCTTACGATCACCCTCTTCCTATTGCCCTTCGTTGCTTTAGCAATCTATTTAGAAGACCGAGGACCTATCTTTTTTTCTCAGCCTCGGATGGGCTTACGAGGCAAACAGTTCACCATTTTCAAATTTCGCTCTATGGTGTTTAACGCTGAAAGGCAGAAAGTAGGCTCTGGAGGAAATGACTATAAACTTTTTAACATGGAAGAGGACCGACGGGTCACACGGGTAGGCGCTTTTCTCCGCAAGACTTCTCTAGATGAATTTCCCCAGTTTTGGAATGTGCTCAAAGCAGAAATGAGTTTAGTGGGGACTCGTCCTCCAACTCTGGATGAAGTAAAAAACTATGCCCATGAAGAATGGCTAAGACTCTCTGTCAGGCCAGGAATGACGGGCTTGTGGCAATTGAGCCACCAACGCCGCCGCAAAGACTTTGCCAGCATCCTGGCTTTAGATATGCAGTACCAGTCGGAATGGAACCTATGGTACGACGTGAACCTTGCCCTCAAGACGATTAAGCATATTCTTTTTTCAAAAAAGAGGTGAACGGAGATGAAGGCTCTGCTGGTTTGCTCCTCCGGGGGACATTTCGCCGGGATGATGCGTCTCAAAAAGTTTTGGGAACGCAATGAGCGCACTTGGGTAACGTTCCGAAACCCCAGTACGGAGAGCAGTTTAGTGGGAGAGAAGGTCTGGTGGGCCTTTAGCCCCACCAACCGCAATCTGGTCAATCTAGTCCGTAATTTTTTCTTGGCTATCTATGTCCTCGTCAACGAAAAACCTGACCTCGTGATCACCACAGGAGCTGGAGTGGCGGTCCCTTTTCTATTCTTGGCGCACTTGTTAGGAGCGCAGGCGATCTTCGTTGAGTCAATTACCCGAGTTTACTCTTTGAGCCTCTCAGCACGGTTGGTTTCGTCCTTTGCTGAAATCTATGTCCAGTGGCCTGAACTCCAGCAGAATTACCCCAAAACAATCTATGTCGGGGCAAGCAACTCATGATTTTTGTCACCGTAGGGACTGAGCAATTCCCTTTCAATCGCTTGTTAGATTGGGTCGGACGGGCGATTTGCAAAGGCCAAATCCAGGAAAAAGTGATTGTCCAAGCTGGGGCATGCACCCAGATCGTTCCTGGAGCGATCATGCATAATACCCTTTCCTTGCAAGATTTCAAGAAAATTAGCCAGCAAGCGCGGGTGATTATCAGTCACTGCGGGGAAGGTGCTTTCTTTACCCTGAGGGATTTAGGAAAACCGTTTATTTTAGTTCCTCGCCGTCATGGTTTGGGAGAGCATGTGGATGATCATCAGTGGGAAATGGCCAAAGCGCTAGACAAGGTGGGCGTTCCCCTGGGATGGATGCCTGTGGACGTCCAAGATTTTATCCAAGAGGCACCAGCCTACAAGCAGATCATCCTTCCCACTTCATTTTTAGTCGACCGTATGATCAAGCGTTATACCCTTCTTGAGCGAGAAGAAGGGGTGAGCTTGGAAGGAAAAGGTATGGCGCTATGAGAATGTAAGGTCATTTTTAAAAGATTTGTCCAGAGTTGGTTCCGCACGCCAGACAAGCAAGATTTCTGGATGTTTGTGATGCTGTGCGCTATTCCTATTCTTGTTGCTACGGTGTTGCTCTGGATGAATCTTTTTTGAGCTTTTCTGATGTGAAAAAGTCCAACTACTAGGGAATCTTTAGTAGCAATAGATCACACTTTTAGGTAGGAGACCTTATTATGAAAGCCTATTTATTGGCTGCAGGTAGAGGCTCGCGCCTACGTCCCCTTACGGATGTGTTACCCAAGCCCTTGGTACCTTTCTTAAATAAACCCCTAGTTAGCTACCAGCACCATAAGTTGTTAGCCCATGCCGAAGAGGTGCGCTTCAATGTAAGCTACCTGGCGGAGCCCCTGATCCGCTACGTTGAAGCCACGCCTCGAACCAGCTACTGCCTAGAAAACCAGCCCTTGGGTTCAGCCCGAACAATCTGGGAAGAGCGGGCTTATTTCGACCAGACCACCTTGGTGGCCTGTGCGGATATTATGGCGGACTATGACGTTGAGCAGTTGCTCAAAAAACATCGCCAAACCGGAGCTAAGGTCACGATTGGTACTGTGACGGTCAGCGACCCGCGCGCCTATGGGGTCATTGTCAGCGACGAAGAAGGAAGTATTCGAGAGTTTCAAGAAAAACCAGAGTGTCCGCTTTCCAACATGATTAGTAGCGGGATATACGTTCTTGAGCCAGAGGTATTAACCTCCTGGGATCCGTCCTGGGTGGACTTAGGGACAGACGCCTTTCCCGCTTTAGTAGCGGCAGGCATCCCTGTCTACGCCTATCCCCTGGGATGTACCTGGCAGGATGTGGGCAAGCTGGATGACTACCTCCTAGTTCAACTACAACATCTCGGCACCGGCAACCTCATCCATCCCACAGCCCAGGTGCATCCTCGGGCCATTCTGCAAAGGACTATTGTCGGAGCGAAGGCTGTGATCGAAGCTGGAGCGCATCTCACTAACTGCATCGTCTGGCCAGACACGCACATTTTGGCAGACACGGAAATCGCTATGTCTATTGTGACCTCTACGGTTGCAGTACAAATTGAGCGTCGTCATCGTGCCGAACCTGCATTGGCAGAAAATCGCAAGAAGTTGGTATGTTCCTCGCCTGCCTAGCAGCTATTATCCACAATCTGTGGTGAATATTTTATTGTGATGAATATTTTATAAGGACACTGGGCATGCTTAGGAGGTAACCAGATTTATCCTCAGTCGGTTTTGCCATCCTAGTAAATGGGACTTCTATTCTGGATGTTTACATTCTTACGACTAATTTCCCTGCCCTTGGTAGTGCTGTTCTTACTGGCCTTCCCCAGTCAAGCCCTCCCTCTGTCCCCTGGAGACCGCGTCCAGGTGATTATTTCTGAGGGTGCTGAATTCGCGGGCAGTTATGTAATTAACAACGATGGGGCGCTAGAATTTCCCTATTTAGGACCTGTGCCCATAGCTGGGCTGGAGCCTGAGGAAGCTGTGCAAAAAATCTCCACAGCTCTAGTCAGTGGGAACTATTTCCAAAAGAATTTTCTCAAAGTTAATCTCCAGGTCCTTGCCTGGGCTCCGATCCAGGTAAAGGTCCAGGGCGCAGTGTTTGAACCGGGGAGAGTCCTGATCAATCCTCGTCCCGAAACGGGTGAGAGCAAGGAAGACAATCTCTTACCTGGGGATGCAAACCATGAGCGCTATCTAGCTGCCGCGCTACAGGCCGCAGGAGGAGTCAGGCCGGATGCTGATATAAAGCATGTCCGTTTGCTACGCGGGTCCACAGAAAAGACCATTGATCTCTCGGGCATGGTGACGGGCGAGCCCGCAGACGATATGCCCCTCATTGCCCAAGACCTGATTATCATTCCTTCAACAGGTAGTCTCCAGCCATATCTCGCAAGGCCTACGGAGATCACACCACCAGGGATTAAAATCTTTGTGTCCAACCTCACCGTTCCAGCCTCCAGTAATTCCAGTTCGGCAGTGGCCGGAAATACGGTGGGGATTTCCTTAGCCTATGGGTCACGATTATCTCAGGCAGTACTGGCATCCAATTGCGCAGGGGGGACGCAATCGATCAATGCCAGTCGCTATGCAACGCTAGTGAGAACGGATCGGCTCACAGGCGTCACAAAAAATCTGGACCGACCAATCGAAGATATCCTGCGGAATTCGACGGATGCATCAAATCCTTTGCTGTTCTCTGGCGATGGAGTGGCTTGCTACGATTCTACCGCCACCAATTTCCGTGATCTTTTCCAGACCATAGCAGAGATCATCAATCCCCTCGGCCTTCTCTATGGATTTATAAAAAACCGATGACCCTTCTTGAGCTTCCTGTTTTAGAAAAATCTCATCTGGCTCCTGAGCGGTGGGGGCGTTACGCCCTAGTCTCCCTGGGCACCAATGCCCTGATCTGGGGAGTGGCCCTGGGCTATTTGCACTTCGCCCCGACTAAATACACCTGTGAATGGTCCTTGATTTTGCCAGGGGCTGGGGCTGGGTCGAGCCTCAACATCGCTGATATCGGTTCCGTGGACTCTTTGACTCCCTCTCCATTTGGAGGCAATTCCTCTATTGATCCTAGGGCCAATTACAAGGCAATTGCGGAGAGTTATACCGTTCTAGCTGCCGCCGCTAAAAGCCTCAATCTTCCTGTGCAGCAATTTGGGAAGCCGCGCATCAAAATGGTAGACCAAACCTCCTTATTGGAATTTAGTATCGAGGCTTCCACTCCCCAACAGGCACAAAAAAAAGCGCTGGCTCTGGATATTGCCCTGGAAAATCGGATCAACTACCTCAGGCTCAATGAAATTAATCTTCGCCAGAAGGGATTCGGAACGGCTATCGCGTCGGCTAGAGAAAGGCTAGAGAAAGCCCAAAGAAGACTTGTAGCTTACAAGACTCAGACGGGCATTGTCTCTACAGATCAGCTCAAGAGCTTAGTCACCGTGGTCGATGATCTGCGCAGGTCACAGATAGAACTTTTGGGACAACGGGCGCGGTCAGATAGCCATCTAGGCCAATTGACGCAGAGCCTAGGACTGACCCCTCAACAGGCTGCCAGTGCTTTTATGCTCCAGGTAGACCCCCTCTTTCAGCAATATATGAAGGATTACAGTGAGGCTACGACAAGTTTAGTCACCTATCGTGCTAAGTGGGGTGAAAATCACCCCCAAGTCATTAAAGAAGTAGCCCGCCAGAATACAGCTCAAACCGCCTTACGCAAACGAGCTAGTTCCCTGATGGGCAGATCGATCGATGAAGCGACCCTGCAAAAGCTCAATCTTTCCAGCAATGGCATTAGTGGTACTAATCGGGCAGCCCTATTTCAAGACTTGGTTTCGTCTAAAGCTGATGCTAGTGGGCTGGGAGGACAGGTAACAGAAATAACCCAGCAGCTCGGAGGGATAGAAGGCCGGTTGAAAGATTTAGCGAAAAAAGAATTCGTGCTGGAGGGGCTGCAACGCGATCTACAAGTAGCAGAGGCTATCTTCAGCTCCACGCTCGCGAAGATAGATGTAGGGAAGACGGATATCTTCGCCTCCTATCCTCTGGTCCAGACCCTCCTCCATCCTGGTTTGCCCGATGCTCCTAGCTCTCCCAAGAAAAACTTTGTCTGGTTGGGTACACTCTTGGCTTCGGCCCTGGTCACTACAGGACTGACTCTGCTATGGACCCGAAAGAAGAAGGAGCTGAGCGCGTGAAACCCCAAAACTTTGAAGAGCGCGTGATCTGGTACTCCATGGTTGGAACCTACGGCTTCTTCTTGATCGGGGGATTGTATATTTTGGCTCCAGTAGTTGCATGGGTGCTGCTTGCCTACTTGGGCTGGAAATGGTGGAATCAGGATAGCCGCACGGCCATAGATCAGAGAATCGCCGTCCCTGTAAGCGTCTGGGTCTGGATCGTGGCGATGTTAGTGATGCAACTGGCACTGATCATGGGGCATTTGGACTTCAACCTGGAAACGGACTCGTTGATCAAGTCCTCTTTCGGCTGGGCTAAGGGATGGGCCCTACTGGCGTTGTTTCCCTTGATCGGTTGTCTAGAGATCCGCCCCCAGCTACTCTATCGAGCGGCTTGCATTGTTTGTCTCCATACTTTGCTGATACTGCCTTTTTTCTATCTGGGCTATCTGCTCCACTTACCCGCCCGCCTCTACGTTTCTCCGCTACAGGCCATAGGAGGCCCAGGGCCAGAGTTTTTTAGTATGCAACTCTATGAGATTGACCCAGAAAATCATCAGCTACGCTTCAGGTTATTTACCCCCTGGGGGCCTGCTTTGGGCTTTGTCGCTAATATATACTTCTTTTTTGCGCTCCAAGAAAAAGATAAGAAATGGCGATGGATTGGGGTGATCGGATGTCTTGTTATGTGTATGATTTCTGCTTCTCGGTTAGCACTCTTGAGTATTGTGACGGTTTTCATTGTCACTTGGGGCTTGACTAACTTTAAGCAAGCTAAGACGCAAATCGCTATGGGCTTTGTCAGCCTCGCCGCAGGTATTTTTGGCCCACAAATCCTTGCGGCCATCGAGTCCTTCACTGCAGCATTCAAAGGGGCACGGGCCGGTTCTTCGCGGGTCCGAGCTACACTGGGGCGTATTGCTGTAGACCGCTGGGAGAGGGAAGCCCCGATTTGGGGTCACGGTGTGGTAGAACGTGGCTCTCATCTAGTGGAATATATGCCCATCGGTTCACACCATACCTGGTTTGGACTTCTATTCGTCAAGGGAGCTGTGGGTTTTGTAGCTCTGGCCATACCTCTCTTGTGGAGCTTTTTGGACCTAGTAATCAAGGCCCAAAAAAGCGATACAGCCCGGACAGGTCTAAGTATTGTCTTAGTCTTGTTTCTCTATACCTTTGGGGAAAACCTGGAAGTTTTGGCCTATCTGATTTGGCCTGGCTTGGTGCTGTTGGGTTTAGCCTTCCAGGAAAGGGTCCTACTTCCAAGTCAACAAGTTTCGGGTCAGCCCCCTAACCGTTCTCTAGAAGAGGCAGTTACCTAATGGC
>CASBPW010000055.1 GCA_949127685.1 Candidatus Sivonenia alaskensis PMM_0068
CACCAAGCTGCAAGTTTTTTAACTTGTGTGGACTTACCCGCACCTTCTCCGCCTTCAAATGTGACAAACATGAAACATCTCTTTACACTTTTAGTAACCTATGGCAGGATCTTAGAAGAGATCCTAAGGTATTATCCATGACCGCCCAGGCCCTGATCATCGCAGTTGTGGTCAGCCTTGTGCTGATCACAGGCTACTCCATTTACACTGCATTTGGACCTCCTTCCAAAGAGTTGGACGATCCCTATGAACTGCATGAAGACTAAATAAATATTCATAAAAAAGGGCTTGGTTTTCCAAGCCCTTTTTTTGTTATTTTTTTTCCTCTTTCTTCTTAACCAAAAAATCATTTGGGTCTTCCCGAAAGAAGATGGCGAAAAACAAAGTACCAAGAATCAGAGCCAGAATGACCGCATAAACGATCGTAGTTACACCGCTATTCATAGAGCCTATACTCCCGTTACATACAGAATAAACCCAGCAGAAGAATCTACTGGGCCTATCTCAAAGTTAGATGACTTCTTCCTTACGGGTAGAAACGTCCCCGACTTTCTTGAACAAGCCAAATTCTACTTGCTCCATTTCCTGATCGACGCCGGTAAACACATCGAGGAAAAGGGTGCGAGCCCCATGCCAGATATGACCGAAGAAGAACAGAAGCGCAAAAACGCCATGACCTAGTGCAAACCAGGTCCGTGGAGAAGCCCGGAATACCCCGTCCGCAGGGACAGACTCACGGTCGAACTCGAAGATTTCACCCAGTTGAGCTCGACGAGCATAGCGCTTCACCTCTGCCGGTTCCGAGAAGGTTTTACCATTCAGAGAACCACCTAAGAAGGAAACGGTTACACCAGTCTGCTCAAAACTGTATTGAGCTTCAGAGCGTTGGAAAGGAATGTCTGCCCGAACAATTCGGTCTTTGTCACGGAGAACGACAGGTTGTGTTTCAAAGAGGGTATTCAGACGATCAACTTTGATGATGCGCCCTTCTCCATCCTTAAACACCGGGGAACCCAGCCATTCTGTGGCCAGACCATCACCATTGTTCATAGGACCTGCACGGAACAAACCACCTTTAGCAGGATTGTTACCGATATAGTCATAGAAACGAAGTTTTAGGTTAACAAGCTTCTGAGCATCCTCTACAGATCTCTTGCCCTCTTCAACCAGAACGCGACGCTCTAGCTGGGTCAAAGGAACTTCGGAGTGAGCCTGGGAAGGAGAAGCACCCTCTTTGACAGCCATGGCAACACGGCCATCAAGTTCTTTACGGAAAATTTCTTCATCCCATTGGTAGCGAGTAGGACCGAACAAATCAGGCGGAGTAGTTGCTGTTCCGTACCACATACTTCCTGCCACAACGAAAGCGGCGAAGAAGACTGCTGCAATAGAACTGGCCAAGACCGTTTCGATATTTCCCATCTTCAAAGCACGATACAGTCGCTCAGGGGGACGGAAGAATATGTGGAACAAGCCCCCGAGCATCCCAACGATACCCGCAGCTACGTGGTGGGCTGCGATACCCCCAACGTTGAAAGGGTCAAATCCGTCAGGTCCCCATGAGAACCCAGTAGTCTGCACGTGTCCGGTGATCCCTAGAGGATCGGAGACCCACATTCCAACCGTTTGAAGATGGACAGCACCAAAACCGAAACAGAGAAGACCAGCGAGGAAAAGATGGATTCCAAAAATCTTGGGAAGGTCCAGGACCAACTCACCCGTGCGAGAGTCACGGAACAAGTCAAGATCCCAATTCACCCAGTGCCAACAGGCAGCGAGGAAGAGTAGACCAGCCAAAACAATGTGCGCTCCAGCGACCCCCTCGAAGGACCAGAAACCCACATTCGATGTAATTTGATTGCCATAGCCATCAGCGTTAAATGGTCCGAACACAGACCATCCCGACCATGAATTCACAATCCCGAGGCGGGTCATGAAGGGCATAACAAACATGCCCTGCCGCCACATCGGGTTCAAAACAGGGTCACTAGGGTTGTAGAGCGCTACTTCATAGAGCGCCATCGACCCAGCCCAACCTGCCACCAAAGCAGTATGCATGAGGTGTACGGCGATCAAACGACCGGGGTCGTTCAGAACTACCGTATGCACCCGATACCAAGGGAGTCCCATGGGTTGTGCTTCCTCCTAATGTACGTCAACTAATTTTTCTTGCTTTTCTTAAGGAAACGCTAGCGCTGTTTGGTCTAATCGAAGTCTTTAGAATGGCTTCCATTTTGGATAAAACAGTATAAAGAAGTGTAACCACAACTCAGCATTCCCGCAACCTTTTGCCGCAAGAGTTTTATGCCTAGGACCCAGTAGGGATCAAAAGGAATTCGTGTCATTTTCTTTACAAAAATTTACCCGAAGGGGATGATTGTAAGCAAAGCAGTCTATATGTCAAAAAGAACTTATGAAAAACGCAGAGTCATCTAACGCATCCGAGCCCAATTCTGCTCCAGTTCGTGGGAATGAGGAGGAGATATTCCAGGCTCCTGCCCCGGCTGCTGCACTTCAGACCTTTACGATCCGCTACCCGGACCGAAATTTGGAAGCGCCTATCGAAGAAGGAGCAGTTCTGCGTGATGCGATTCGTGCCCACGGAGTCCCCTTATATACGTTTATTAACAACATCCGCAACTGCAATGGCGGTGGCCAATGTGGAACCTGCTTCGTAGAAGTTTTAGAAGGAATGGAGAATCTCTCACCCCGCACCATTGCCGAGCAACGTCTCTTGAAGCGTCGGCCTGAGAATTGCCGTCTATCTTGTCAAGCCCTCATCTACGGAAATGTCTCCATCCGCACACAGCCTAAATAAGGTCTGGAGGTGCAGTAGGTCACAGGGATGTTATCCTTTTTAGCGATGTGGTCTTAGGGGGTCCGTTCGATGAATGCTATTCCACTGCTGGCAGTCGTCTTGCTTATTATTATTCCGGTAGCTTTCCTTCTGGTCATCTGGCTACAGAGTGATAACCGTCGCTAGAAAATTTTGGAATTGTGGAAAAAAACGGCCTCGTAAGGCCGCTTTTCCGTGTCTATTGAAAATCCACCCAAGATTAGGCAGAACCGACACCCACATAAGAACCGTAGATGAAAATCCCTAGGACGGTCAGTATCGCCATCCCAGCTACGGTACCCAATAACCACAACGGAATACGGTCTGGCATTGCGCTTGTTTCTCCTAACCGAGAATGTAACTAGAAAACAGTAACGTTACTACTAACACAAGAAGTAGACCCCAGTATAGAGAGGTCCGATTCAGTTCTACCTTTGGACGGTTGGGTACTGAACTTGGAACATTTTCACGACGATCAGCCACAGATATCACCTATTTTTGAAGGAATTGCATAGCGACCAAGGCCCCAAAGAAGAATACCGTAGGAATGGCTAGGGCGTGAATCGAAAACCAGCGCACTGTAAACACAGGATAGGAAACAGGCTGCACATTCTTAGGGCGCTTCTGGGATGGATTGGAAGAGGTCATATGGATTGCTCCTTACTTGAATTACGGCCTAGTTATTTCTTTTCAACGGCTTCGATCTGCTTAGCGCCTTCGTAGC
The DNA here is from genome assembly GCA_949127685.1 of Candidatus Sivonenia alaskensis PMM_0068. Taxonomy (GTDB): domain Bacteria; phylum Cyanobacteriota; class Cyanobacteriia; order Gloeobacterales; family PMM-0068; genus Sivonenia; species Sivonenia alaskensis. The sequence goes on from CASBPW010000055.1 coordinate 3,561, forward strand.
GCTTATCTACAATCGGCTTACGCTCTCCATCTTTAGTGAAGTACTCACTTGGACGGGGAGTTCCAAAAGCATCATAGGCAAGACCAGTAGTCACAAAAAGGACACCACTGGCAAAAAGAATGGTTAACGCTGGAACGTGAATCAACCAGTAGCGAGTACTGGTGACAATGTCACTCAAGGGACGCTCGCCCGTACTACGTGTGGCCATGAAGACTACCTCTCTACCCTTAGATGAATGCTAAATAACTGCGTATTATAAAGCTTACACAGCTTAACACAATGATATAGACCGTTCAGAAATGGTGCAATATCTTTTTTAGCTGGGCTGTATTTGACTCTGATAGCGCAGCAAAGCACCATTCTGACCAATAACGATGCCTGACTTTTTATCAGGACTGAAAATAACCCGGAATAAGTTGCGGCGCAGTTCTAGAGGAGAACGCTTCCAGGTCGCTCCCGCGTCGAGGGAGACGAGAAGAGTCCCGTTACCACCCACTGTCCATAACATTTTGTCATCTACATAGGCAACATCCTGGAGCGTGACACCACTAGCAGGATCCGGAGTTACCGAACGGTCCCAGGTTTTTCCGCCGTCTTTGCTGAACTGAATATTGCCGCCTTGGATCACGCTCCACCCATTGGTGGGGGAGACAAATCCAAGGTTCTCAATCCGACGAGACGTTTTACGTTCAAAAAATTGCCATTTGTCCTGCCCTGGTTTCCATTGAGCATAGGACACGCCCCGCGTAGACACCACCCAGTACGTTCCATCAGCTAAACGCTGCGCACTCTTTACGCCACCGGCATTGGACGGAGTGTAGAGTTGCCAACTCTTCGCAGCATCCTGGGTCCTATAGACTACGCCTACATCCGTTAACATCTCCGCAGTCTTGGGCGCCGTGGCAGTGATAAGTAAAGGATTACCAGGCAAACGCTTGTTCAAGGCAATTTGAAACCACGTTTTACCACCATCGGTAGTATGCATGAGAATTCTAGGGTTGCCGACTATCCAGCCCTCTTGAGCCCCAGAAAAACTTACCGACAAAAAACGAGGAGTTATGACTTCAGCTTTTGTCTCAGCCGTTCCACCCTCTTCTTTTAGGGTTGAATCTTTTGGTTTGGGAATTGAAATTTGCCTAGTATTCCAGGTCTTGCCACCATCTTCTGTGTGGAGCACAGTCCCTCTAGCGCCCACCACCCAGGCAGTGTTAGCATCCAAAAATTGACCATCAATCAGATCTGCCTCTAACTTCAAGTTAGAAACCTGAGACCACGGATTCTTTTCTAAGGCTGGAGCGAGGCTGCAGGAAGCCAGGACGAGGGAACTCAACACAACTATAGCCCCACGATGGAAGGCTTCGAATGGACTAACACGCATAGCCTAATTTCCCCAGAGATAAATGCTCATCAAAAATAAAATGCCTAAGAGTAACCCGCCAAAGATGAAAAGACTCCGAGTCTGACCTGAGACCTTATTCAGTCCCAAACCGTAGCCTGCATTTTCAGTGAAGCCCACGGTGTTACCTTCCCGAGGACCGATATTGCCAAATTTGGAAACAGGAGCACGACAGTTCGGACATCGCCAAGTTACGGGCAACTCTGTAAAAGGGGTTCCTGGAGCGACATTACCCTTTTTGTCTCCCTCAGAAGGCTCATACACATAGCCACAGGTGCGACATTCGTGCCGATCTAACTGGGCTACATCAGGTGCACTCATAAGATCTTCTTGAAGATTCTTTACATTCCATACGTCCACTTTAGGGTATTCCGGGGCCTATGGCATAGGCTTCTTCTTCCACATGCGCTCAGGCTGTGTGGGACGAGGAGGGCTAGGACGCTGTCCTCCTGGCCTACCGGTGAACTTCTTGGAGGGTAATCCTGCTACGAACCTTGCCTGGATCAGGGATAGTTTCTCGCCCTCTCTGCGTACCTCAAAATCCCAGAACTTATTCCGCGCATTTTCTGGAATAGCTCCTTCAAGCCGCAACTTAAAGGCTTTGCCCAATTTATTTTTTTTCTTCTGTTGCCGAATTTTGACCAGGGCATATTGCTCATCACGAGAATAAAAGACCACTTCTCCACGAATAGAGAAAAAACCGTCTAGCGCGCTGGCTTCAGGAGGAGCATTCTCATCGACCACATGGAGAGTCCCTTCTGGGGACCATACCCCAATAATTTGGGCATGCAGCCCTCCCGTCTCTCGGGTGCGTGGGTATACCACCCACAAATATTCTTTGCTGAGGTCTAGATGGTTACGTACGAGGCTAATCACGCGTCCTAGAAGCACAGCATCAATGACCACATGGTCTGTGGTGGTCAGCGTGCCTTGGGTAATTTTTTCATCCTCGTCGTCCACAGGCTTTTCAGAGGGTTTTTCTGAATCTTGAGCCTCTTCTGCGCTATGGGGTTTATACACCCCAAGCAATAAACCAATAGCCCGGTGTTGAAGGGCTTCTGTAGGAACAGGGAAGGGTTGTGCAGGAGAAGTGCGTTCTGCAAAAGGAGCTTCTGGCAAAGTCATGAGCCTGAGATAGAGGAAATCTTCTTCTGGAGTATAGCTGTCTTTGCTTTTCTATGCCTCCCCCTGAGCGATAATGACAAGATGAATGGTTTTAGTTAGTTGGGATGTGGGCTTTGACTAGTAACAATAAACAGCGCAAAACTTTTTTTACCGTGGCCATTGGTCTTATTCTTTTTGCTTTTGTTGGGGCACCGCTCATCCCCGTGATTATTGGGTTTTTCTCCCAAGCGAGTGTCCCTTCAACCGCTTCTCAGGTAGGAGATGTCACCAAGCTCCAACAGCAGATTCAAGGCTATGAAACGGTCTTGAAGCGAGAGCCCAACAATGTAAATGCCCTGAATAATCTGGCTCAGCTCCGCATGGAACTGGGTCAGCCTGCGCAGGCTATTGAGCTTCTAGAGCGGTTACGCAAACTCAATGCGGCGGACCCTCGATACACCCTATCGCTGGGTGATGCCTATCTCAAGACCAGTCAGTTTGATAAAGCCTCCTTAGAATTCGACAAACTCCTGGCCATTTCCGCAGACTATGCTCCAGCCCTCTTGGGTAAAGGCCTAGCCTTGCAGGGAATGGGCAAAAAAAATGAAGCCCAAGTCCAGTTTGATAGGGCAATTAAAGCATCTCCCCTGGAGATGAAAGAAAAAATCAAAGAAATCGCGCTCAAGAACGCAGTGCCTAAGACTGCCACTCCCCTCTCCACAGAACCCAGCAAGAAGTAAGCTCACACCACAAAATTCACCAGTTTTTTCGGGACCACAATCGTCACCGTATCGGCCACCAG
>CASBPW010000056.1 GCA_949127685.1 Candidatus Sivonenia alaskensis PMM_0068
AGATACCCGCAGAGGTTTCATGGAAGATCACGAGGAATTGGCGATGGGGTATTGCCGCTTTTTGGACTTTGGCCGGTAATTCTTCTACGCGGCCTTGCGCATGGCCTTCGCAAAAATCCTGGACTGGACACAAAAGACAGCGGGGATTTTGGGGTGTACAGATACTAGAGCCCAAATCCATGAGAGCTTGATTAAAAGCTCCTGGTTGCACGGGGTCTACCAGGGTGTCTGCTAGCACTTGCAGTTCTGGAGCACGGAAGGTTTCGATGCCGAGAAGACGGCTATAGACGCGGCGCACGTTACCATCTACCGCTCCCAAAGATAGATCCAAGACGATAGAACCTACGGCACGAGCTGTATACTCACCCACCCCCGACAAAGACCGCCACCCCCGATAATCCTGAGGCCAGCCCTGGGCATGAATCGTTCGAGCGGCCTGATGGAGATTACGGGCACGGCTGTAATACCCTAGACCTTCCCAGGCTTTAAGTACTTCCTGCAAATCGGCCTCAGCCAGAGCCTGTACCGTGGGGAACTGAACGAGAAACCGTTCGTAGTACGGAATGGCTTGGTCGACTCTGGTCTGCTGAAGCATGATTTCTGAAAGCCAGACCCGATATGGGTCCTGGTTTCTCCGCCAGGGTAAGGTGCGTTGAGCGCTTGTATACCAGTCCAAAAGCACAGACCGGAAAGCAGGCGTGCAATTAGTGACATTTCCTTGTATGCTCGAATGAGAATCATTATCCTTTTCATGCATAAGCTTTTATGTTTTTTACCTCATCCATAGCCGTCTAGGATAACTGTTTAGGCTCGCGATTGGCTGAAATGGAGGCTTCATAGGGGTATCGCTTTGAATGCTCTAGTCCAGGTGGAAGACCTTACGGTTCGGCAGGGAACGCAGATTGCGCTCTCTCACGTTTCGCTGACTTTAGAGGAAGGTTCCTCTACCGCACTGGTGGGACCAAACGGAGCAGGAAAGAGCACTTTAGTGCAAGCGATGCTCGGTTTAATCCCTGTCGAATCCGGTAGCGTCCGTCTGTTTGGTTGTTCACTAGAACAGTTGGGAGAAAGACGGCATGCTATCGGTTATGTCCCCCAAAATCTGCCTTTTGAACGCACGTTTCCGATTACCGTAGCGGAATTCGTCGCTCTAGGGATTCCGAAGCACTCTTGGTGGAAGCAGGATAAGTCGGCAGTAGAACGTGCCCTGATCAGGGTCAATGCCATGCATCTAGCCAATAAGCCCCTGGGCAATCTTTCCGGGGGAGAAACTAAACGCGTCCTCTTGGCCTACTGTCTAGTGTATCCACGCAAACTCCTCATCCTCGATGAAGCCCCGGCGGGATTGGACCCCCAAGCGGAAGAATCTTTTTACCAACTTTTGGAAGAGCTGCGGATGCAGGAGCGCTGGACGATTCTCCAGATATCCCATGACTTGGATATGGTGAGTCGTTCCTGTGACCACGTAGTTTGCATTAATCAGCGCGTGGTTTGCGAGGGAACTCCAGAAGAAGCGTTATCCAATGAAAGTCTGCTATTGGCCTATGGTCCAAATCGTACTCGTTATCATCACCAGCATTAATGGATAATTTGCTAGACCTACTCCAGCAAGGATTTATGCAACGGGCCATGATCGCAGGGGGCCTGATGGGGATCTTAGGAGCTTTATTGGGAAGTTTTGTGATTTTGCGCCAACTGACTTTTTTCAGTCACACCGTCGGTCATGCTGCGATTGTTGGCATCGCGATGGGAGTACTTTTGGGCGTCAATCCTGACTGGCTGATTGCACCCTGTATTCTTCTCTTGGGCCTAGGACTACAATATTTCACCGAGAAATCAGACCTGAATTCGGAAATCATTCTTAGCACTATGCTCTCTGGCTCTATCGCCGTCGGAATCATTTTGATTGGTTTTATATCTGGCTATCGAGGGAGCCTATTTAACTTCTTGTTCGGGGATATTTTGGCTGTCAATGAGTGGGATATCTATAAGTGCTTGGTCCTGCTACTGATCTGCGCTCTATTTCTTTTGCTCACCCTAAAAGAGCAGGTTCTATTAACCTTGAATCAGCAGATGGCTATCGTACAGGGCATTCCCGTCCGCTTTTATCGCTATATCTTTACGATCTTGCTCTCTTTAGTCGTAGCCGTAGCGATCAAAGCGATTGGCATCTTATTAGTAAATGCTTTCCTGGTAATTCCTCCAGCTAGCGCTAAACTTTTAACCCGTAAATTCACTTCCTTCCTTACCCTAGGAACATTGTTAGGTTGTTTCAGTGCTATTTTTGGCATGCTTTTTTCTGGCCTATTCAATACTTCCTCCGGCCCTACCATTGTCTTAGTCCAGGTAACTATTTTCTTAGGTGCTTTGCTGCTGTCTAAAGTGTGGAAATTTCCTCTTGCAGAAGAGAAACTCTTCAAAGGCCAAAGAGCACAGCTAGACCCCAAGCACTCAGAGCCCCAATAGCCGTATTGATACCGTTAACCACTTCATTAGTCAGCTTCAATTGATCTTGAATCGTACCCAAGAGAGACTCAATCGTGGTGGCAACAAAAGCAGCGATGACGCACCAGAGAATGGCTATCGGGGAAATGAGCCCGATGGCCCAGCCAAGAACCGCGATCACGACAGAGGCCACAATTCCGGCGAGGGTTCCCTCCAGGCTGACTGCGCCTTCCGTACCGGGAGGAACAGGCTTCAACGTAGTAATGAGATAGGTACTCTTCCCATAGGTCTTACCGACTTCACTGGCTACGGTATCCGATAATTTGGTACTGAAGCTCGCCACATAGGCCACAAGCCACAGAGGGTTCGGTTGCCAAAGATAACCAAAGGCACAGACCAATCCAGTCAGCGCGGACCCCCACAAATTGGCGGGTCCTCTTGCTCCTCCTCGTTTTTCGGCAATGCCCAATGCTTGCTTACGGGCGTAGCCCAATTTAGTCACTGCAGAGCCAGCGATCAGATAGAAGAACACCACTGCATATCCGGGCGCACCCAAAGTACCCCAAATCACCACTCCCAGAAACCAGGCATGGAGCAATCCCAGGGGAGTTAGCACTTTGACGGGAGCAATGTAGGCAATCCCTAAAAGCACCGTATTAAGAGCTATCGCTACAAGCCAGTTTTCCATATTTTCCGTGAACTAGATCTGTCCCCTGTTCATAGAATAAGCCCATCACATTCTTATGGAGGGTTAGAATGAGCGGGCTTATCGCTAGGTATATCTAGGTTGTCCATCGATAATTAAGCACTGGCACGGCGATTAAACATCCCCCAGATAAAAATAGTGACAACGGCACCGACCGTAGCTACCAGAATGCTCGTGTGGCTAACTTCGTTATAGCCGAATTGATTCCAGTCCAGGCAGCCAAATCCGTTGAATTACTGCAAGATAAACGTTCTTGCTCTGAGTCCCTTAAGCCTCGATAATAAGTCTTTGGATTTTTGAGAGTACCCTTTGACCCAGACCTATTCCATTGCAGTCATTCCCGGTGATGGCATCGGCCCTGAGATTATTTCGGTGGCCTTAGATACTTTGAGAGAAGTATCTCGGAAGTTTGATTTTGAATGGGCCTTCACCGAAGCGCCTGTGGGTGGAGCGGCCTATGACCTAACGGGAGACCCTCTACCTCCAGAAACCTTGGCCCTTTGCCAGAAAAGTGACAGTGTATTCCTCGGTGCGGTGGGTGGACTGCAGTACGATAATCTGCCGAATGATAAACGCCCGGAACGCGCTTTATTAGGACTTCGCTCAGGACTTGAACTATTTGCCAATCTGCGCCCTGCCAAGATTTTGCCTCAGCTTATTGAAAGTTCCTCCCTCAAACGCGAAGTGGTGGAAGGGGTAGACCTGATGGTGGTGCGGGAGTTGACTGGGGGCATCTATTTCGGTCAGCCCAAAGGCATCTCAATAGAGTCGAATGGGGAGCGCAAAGGCTTCAATACCATGGTCTACCGGGAATCTGAAATTGAACGGATTGCCAAAGTTGCGTTTGAAACAGCGATCAAACGAGGCAAGCGCTTGCTTTCTGTGGACAAAGCCAATGTCTTGGAAGTTTCCCAACTGTGGCGAGAAGTGGTGAGTCGAGTGGGGAAGGACTATCCCCAAGTAGAACTCAGCCATATGTATGTGGATAACTGTGCCATGCAGCTGGTGCGCTGGCCAAAACAGTTTGATGTGATTGTTACGGGTAATCTCTTTGGAGACATTCTTTCTGACGAAGCCTCGATGCTCACGGGCTCGATTGGGATGCTTCCTTCTGCTTCTATGGGGCTCGGCAGTCTGGGTATGTATGAACCCGTTCACGGCTCTGCTCCAGATATTGCTGGACAGGATAAGGCCAATCCTCTAGCTCAGATTCTCTCAGGAGCGATGATGTTGCAGTATTCCTTGAAACAACCGGAAGCAGCCAAGGCTATAGAAAATGCCGTGTTGACTGTTCTGGACCAGGGATACCGAACCGGAGACATCATGAGTCCTGGCATGAAGCAAGTAGGCTGCAAAGAAATGGGTGCTTTGGTGACTGACGCCGTCCGCTCCTCGTAAACGAGGCGATCTCGGACATTGTTCTCTTTAGGCGAAGCTCGCGACATGATCGCGGACGAACGAATCAAGGTCGATTGGAATTTTGTGTCCGACTTCTGAGACTACATTGGTCACTAGCCCGAAACGGTTTTCCTTCAGTCCAGCATTCAATTCGTTCAAAGCGTCAACTAGCCAAGCTGGCATCCCCATCTCTAGCATTGAGGCTTTAGCCGCCTCTGCCGGGATGTCCACGTAATTAATCGTGCGACCAAGAACATGGGTAAGAGTTGCCGCAATGTCTGAATAACCGATAGATACAGGTCCAGTCACATCGTAGATCTTGCCCTCATGTCCTGTCTCAGTGAGACAAGTTGCGGCAACGGCAGCAATATCACGGACATCGACGAACGGCGCTTTACCTTCTCCGGCAGGAACGTAGAGCGTTCCCTGTTGAATCATTGACGTCATCGTCAATAGATTTTGCATAAAAAAATTCGGACGCAGAATAGTGAAGTCAAACTCCGATTCACGGAGGTATTTTTCAGTCTGGCCATGCCATTGCCCGAAGCGATGGGGTACACCTAAACCTGCACCGACCGCCGAAAGATTTACGACATAGCGAACGCCACAAGCGGCGGCGATGTCTAAAAACGTCGCTTCAATGCGATCGATATTTTCAACGGGTGGAGCCAAAAGAAAAACACGATCGACACCGTCCAGTGATTGACGCAACGATTCGGTATCTTGAAAATCGCCCTGAACCCATTCGGCACCAGCCAGGTCTAAAGCTGACGCTTTCGCGACGTCGCGAACCATAGCACGATATTCAATCCCTCTTTGGGAAAGCAATTTCGCGAGCGACAAGCCTACCGATCCCGTACTTCCTGTCAAAAGAATCATCGATTGCTCCTTGTGTTTTGCTGCCATTCTTACTTACAAAATCTTAATCGCCTAGGTCAGGGTTATGATTCATAACTCACGAAACAATCTATGTAACTTGGGTGTTTTTGCCCAAGCCCTCGAAAAGGTAAGATAAGAGAATTAGGGAGGGATATCAATTTGGGCAAAGCCTTTATTTAAGATAATTTGGAGAAAAGGGTGCGTCGCGATGTACTGTACCTGTCCTCTACCGAGAGATCATCCAGTTATGACCTTTACCTTTGAATCCGCTATTGAAGAAGCCCAGAATCTTCTAGATACTCACGCTGCTGGAACTTTATCCGAAGCTGAGATGATAGCCAGAACCAAAGCCCTCTTAGAGACAGAAGTAGGAGCGAGGGGATTTTTTGTTGTCTTTCTGACGGGAGACTCTTCCCTGGCAGACCAACCTCCAGACTGGCTGCTATCGCTTTTTGCGCAAGGGCCAGACTTGGTGGCTGAACTGTTGGTTAAAAATTTAGCGATGTCTACTGCCACAGCTCTTGCCCATGAAGCTCAAGGCAACCCAGAACATGCGGATGGCTCTCGACAGGTGGCACGACGGACAACAGCCATCCTAAAAGCTTTGCGCCACCCTCCTTTTGGTCCCGTTTCCGCCTTAGAACAAAAAGCTGTGGCAATGCTCCAGACCTTGAACCAGGAGCATGGTCCCTACCGTAGTTTCTTAGACCGATGGGGATACGATAGCAACCAGCTTCAAGCGATTAGCCACGCTTTTGAGAAAGTCTAAAAATCTAAGGGTTTATTCATGCTTCCTTAGTGTGTAATCAGATTGATTAGCCGAGGATAGACAATATCGATTCGCTGATCCGGTTTGGTTGGGTCGATCAAATCATGACCTAGCCGCAACGCTGCCTCAAATTCATAGGTCCTAACACGCGCGTTATGCCCACGCCAGACCTTCACGACAGCGGCGGTAAGAACATTATTGATATCTGGGTCATTAGCATTGGTCACAGCCAAAATGGAATGTGCGGCTGGAGGTTCTCTCTGCGCTGCGACTTGGACCGCAAACCCGAGACGAAGAAGCTCGGCTAGCACACGAGTGGAATAACGAGGATAAGCATAGGCCGGCCCGGTATCATCTTCGCGGGAAGGG
>CASBPW010000057.1 GCA_949127685.1 Candidatus Sivonenia alaskensis PMM_0068
ATACATAATTGGTTGTAGTGACACAGCCATCTGCCGCTAATAGCCCTAAGAGATAGGCTTTAACTTGAGAGTCAATTCTATCAAAATAGGTTTCATTTAGGGTGTACCGATTTCTTCGCTTAGTATTAAATCCTGCTTCGATTAAGACCCTAGAAACACTCCTCTCACTGATTCCCAAACATTTAGGAATTTCTCGGCATTGTACCCCAACATTGAATATTTCGATGATTTGTTGCTTTTGTTCAAGCGTTAATTGGCCGTAGCGAGTTGGCATAACTACAAGTCTCCAATGCACACTAGGTCAAGCCCCTTTTCGAAGATCTCATGAATAGGGAACATTTGACCATTAGTAGTCATAAACTTATGGTCTTTTGTCGCTCGAATCCATGAACCATCTTCTAAGGCATATTCAAGGACTTCTTGCTCGCCACGATGATGCCACTGGGCGATAGGTTGTGCATAAATATGGCCCTGTGCATTCACACTATAGACTGTGCAATCTATCTGCTCTTTTACAATCTTGCCAATGGATAGAGGTCCATATTCAAGGGTTAGTATTTCAGTGTCATAGCTCAAACAGTATTCTGCGAACATAACCATCTGTTCAAAAAGATTAGTTGCCGTTTTTGCATTCACCCCGTTACGGGTAGCCCCATCGACAAATTGCTCCCGGTGTTTCTCCATTTCAGAAGATTTCTTTTTCCCCATAGCACGACGCAGTAAGTCTGCTTGTCCCAGGGAATAACCACCTAGATCTTGAGCAATTTTCATGATTTGCTCTTGATAAAGGATGGTCCCATAGGTATCTTTTAAAATAGGTTCCAACGTAGGGTCGTCATATTGAATTTTCTGACGACCGTGTTTACGGTTAATAAAGTCAGGAATCATCCCCGCGTCTAAAGGACCAGGACGATACAGCGCTAAGATAGCTGAAATATCTTCAATGTTAGAAGGACGCAGATCTTTGACAATCTGCTTCATCCCAGATGATTCTAACTGGAATATACCTTCCAGATCTCCCTTCGCTAAAAGCGCGTAAGTCATTTCATCATCCAAGGCTAAGGTATCTAAATCAATGACTTCTTTATTTTTAGCTTCGATAATTTCCAAAGCTCTTTGGATCATTGTCAGGTTCCGCAACCCCAAGAAGTCCATCTTCAATAGACCTAAGTCCGCAATATCCTCCATGTAGTATTGGGTGATGATTTGACCATCGTTGTTCTTCTGTAAAGGCACAATCTCATCAAGGGGTTCACGGGAAATCACGACCCCTGCAGCATGTACGCCGAAATTCTTGTTGGTATTTTCTAAGCGTTGGGCTAAATCCACCCATTTTTTAACCTTTGGGTCTTTATCATAGGCTTCTTTGAATTCTGGAGCGGGTGTATCCACAGAAACCATTTTCTGAAGGCTGGCAGGCTTCCCTCGGAAGACAGGAATCATCTTAGCCATGCGATCAGATTCGCTGTAGGGAATTTCCATAACCCGTGCGACATCTTTCAGGACTGCTTTAGAAGCCAATCGGTTAAAAGTAATGATCTGAGCGACGTGGTCTTCTCCATAACGCTTAGTCACGTATTCAATGATTTCACCACGCCGTTCAATACAGAAATCCGTATCAATATCTGGCATGGACTTGCGTTCAGGATTCAGGAATCGTTCAAACAACAAGTTGTAGCGCACTGGGTCCATATTGGTAATGCGCAAGGCGTAGGCGACTAGAGAGCCTGCGGCAGAACCTCTTCCTGGCCCGACCGGAATTCCATGATCCCTGGCATATTTGATGTAATCCCAAACCACTAGAAAATAGGTAGAAAATCCCATTTTCTGCATCATCTTCAGTTCGTATTTGAGCCGCTCTTCATAAGCCTCTTTTTCTTCTGGATCTACAATTTTTATTTCTTTAAATCGTTCTCTTAATCCTTCCCAAGTTAACTCTTCCAGATAGGTTTCTGCCGTATGGCCTTGCGGAATTGGGAAGTCTGGCATCCGCATCCCACCTAGAAGTTCTTGGTCATATTTTTCCACTTTTTCGGCAATTTCTAAAGTGTTTTCAAGGGCTTCCTCTACAATTTCTAGAGGCAAATGATCTCGAAACATCTCCGTCATTTCTTTACGAGACTTTAGATATTCCGTGCCTGTATAACGCAGTCGATTCTCTTCTTCGATAGACTTGCCACTTTGAATACAGAGTAAGGCATCATGGGCATCCACATCTTCCGCACAGGTGAAGTGAGAATCATTGGTGACGACTAATTTGATTTTATGCTTGCGGGCAATACGAACAATTTCCGGATTGACCGCTCGGTCTTCCCGACTGCCATGGTCCTGAATTTCTAAGTAAAAGTCATCCCCAAAAACTCTTTTATACCAAACAGCTACTTCATAGGCTTTATCAACTTTTCCTTGGAGAATCGCTTGCGGAATTTCCCCGCCTAAACAAGCAGAAGTAACGAGCAACCCTTCATGATATTGCTCTAATAATTCTTTGTTAATCCGAGGCTTATAATAAAATCCTTCTAGATGAGAAATCGTGACTAATTTGACGAGGTTTTTATATCCTTGATAATTTTTGGCTAACAGAATTTGGTGGTAACGGGGAAGACGGGCTTTCTTATCCCGCACATCTCCATTGATAACGTAGGCTTCCACCCCAACAATTGGTTTCATGCCAATGTTTCGACAACGCTTGATCAGCTCAATCGCTCCATACATGACCCCATGGTCTGTAAGAGCAATAGCGGGCATATCCAATTTTTTGGCTTGTTCTATCAGATCGGGCATCTGAGAAGCCCCATCCAATAGGGAATATTCGCTGTGGGTATGCAGGCTGACGTAACCCATATCTATCTATATCTAGTGTGAAGTGGAATGGATTATAGCGCGACGACACTAAGAAAAGCAGTGTCACGCAATCCAAAGATACACGCATAAGGACATTTGTTCATATAAAATTTGCAGAGCTTGTGAGAAAAAAGGGCTGAATTCACCCAGAGGTCTTCATACCTGTTGTTTTATATCGTCCACAAGAGCGCTCTCAGTAGGCGTCCTGCAACTCATAAAAATCTGGCGTGATGTAATCCTTACGCATCGGATAGCCTACCCAATCTTCCGGCATTAGAATCCGAATCAGGTTGGGGTGGCCTTCATAGATTACGCCGTACATATCGAAACTTTCCCGCTCTTGCCAGTCGGCAGTCCGCCAAATCCAGTAGACCGATGGCACCCGAGGATTATCGCGGGGGAGATAGACCTTGAGACGTACCTCTCTCAGGTCTGTTGGGTTTAAATTCATGATGTGGTAGACACTGACCAAGTCATCCCCAGGCCCTACGTCATAGGCACATTGGCATCGTAGATAGACATAGCCCTGGTTGTAAAGGGTATTGGCCACGGGGAGAAGGTCTGCGGCTTTGACCTTGATAATCTCGACCCCGAGATGGTCTGTGCCTTCAAATTCCACCGCATAGTTTTTGGTTAGCAACTCTTTCGTGACTGGACCCGCTTCCACAATAGAAGTGGCTTCTGGCGCAGTTTCCTGGGAGGCTTTTGCTTCTGTTTCGTCTACCACAGGGTTATTTGACCTCTAAGGATTCTTTCTGCTTTTCTTTGATTCCGATCAAAGCCGGTGGAATCGGAGTGCCAATCGCTGCTTCCAATTCCAAGGGCGGCGTATACCGGGAAGGAGATTCTAGATAAACCCCCGTCAGAATTTCTGGAACCGCCTTCATTTCATGGGAAATCGAATAGTAGCGGTGGGTCTGTTTGATTTGGCTATAGCGCTCACCCAGATCTTCGTTGCCCATCTTTTTACGCAATTTGACAATGGCATCAATAATCGCCTCAGGACGGGGAGGACATCCAGGGATATAGACATCGACCGGAATCAGCTTGTCTACACCGCGCACCGTGGTATAGCTATCCGTAGAGAACATACCGCCCGTAATTGTGCAGGCACCCATCGCAATCACATACTTGGGTTCAGGCATCTGCTCGTAGAGCTTAACCAGAGCCGGAGCCATCTTCATGGTCACCGTTCCAGCCGTGATAATCAAATCTGCCTGCCGGGGAGTAGCCCGAGGGACCAACCCAAAGCGGTCAAAGTCAAAACGAGAACCGAGCAAACTGGCAAATTCGATAAAACAACAACTGGTTCCGTAGAGCATCGGCCAGAGGCTCGACATCCTCGCCCAGTTGTAGAGGTCATGCAGCGTAGTTAGGATAACGCTATTCGCTAGATCAGAGGTTACTTCCGGCTGTTTAGGGGGATTAACTAATTTACTTACGTCCATTCCAATGCTCCTTTTCTCCAGGCATAGACAAGACCGACGACCAAAATGGCAATAAAGATGAGGGCTTCGATAAAGGCGAAGAGGCCCAGTTTGCTAAAAGCAACTGCCCAAGGGTAGAGGAATACCGTTTCTACGTCGAAGATGACAAAGACGAGTGCAAACATGTAGTAACGGATATTGAACTGAATCCAAGCCCCCCCTTTCGGGCCACGGGGCTCTACCCCTGATTCATAGGTCGTCTCTCGAAAGGCTCCGCCTCCTTTCGGTCGGACAAAGTAAGAAGCTGTCAGAGCCAAAACAGGCACTAGACAAGAGATGAGCAAGAAGCCCAAGAGGTAGTCATAGCCTTGCAGGACCACAGAACATCCACATCAAAAAACGTTACAACTCCATTATATCTGCGTTATAGCCTCTGTCCTAAAATCCGGTGACTTTAGTATCGGGATTTTAGTTACTGTCTGAACGGCTGATAGCGCACCCAGTTTATTCAAAATGAATAGGGGTGCGGAATATCCCGCACCCCCTGGTGATCCTTTAAAGATTAGAAGCTGCGATTAAGCACAGCTTATGAATTTAGTTGCCTAGTTCCCAAACTTGGGCCGCTACTTTTCTCGGACGCTGAGATCCAAGGATGGAGGAAAGGTATCCAGCGATCATCCAAGCCGCATCTTCGCTGGCTCCTTGGATAACATAGCTACCGCGTCCCTTCGGCTCTAAGGTGCAGTCCATATAGTGACAGAGGACGCCCAGGGAATCAGGCCATTGCTTGCCTTCCTGATAGAGTTTAAATTGACTCACCGCTAGAGAGCCTTGGTATTCTGCGGGTGTGGTACGGCTAAACATAATCTTTGTGGATGAATCACTGTCTCTTTAGTAAAGCGCAGGACAGCCCAGGTTGATAACCGTGCCGCCACCTAAAATGAATAGTTTTTATATCAGTAAATCCCTGGTGAATACCCCGAGATAAATTTATAAATGACTCTTTCTGCCCGCCAAATTGCTTTGAATGCCTTACTCAAACTGGATTTTGCTGAAGGGGTTTACATTAGTGAGGTATTGGATCGACAACTCAAGCAAAGTCTTTTAACCCATCAAGAACGAGGATTGGCTACGGAATTAGTGTATGGGGTAACGCGCCAGAAACTCCTGCTGGATCACCTTATCGAGCAAGCCACCAAACGCACTGTGGAGCAACAGTCTCCGGTCTTATTAAATATCTTGCGTTTGGGCCTTTATCAACTAAGGTTTTTGTCCCATATTCCCGTTCAGGCGGTAGTTCATAGTGCGGTAGATCTAGCAAAAGAGAATAAGCTACAACGCTTGAGTACGGTAGTAAATGGTGTTCTCCGGAACTATCTACGCGAACTAAACCAACAGCAAGAGGCCGACGCCGTCGATATCCTGGCTTTACCGGAAGACCCTAAAGCGAAGCTCAGCATTTTCTATAGCTTTCCTCTGTGGATCGTGGATTTGTGGTGGCAACAACTGGGTCCAGAAGAATGTTCTAAACTCCTTAGTTGGTTTAACTGTACTCC
>CASBPW010000058.1 GCA_949127685.1 Candidatus Sivonenia alaskensis PMM_0068
CCGGTCCAGCGCGCGATCGAGTCGTCGAGGTGCTAGGCAAGTGGCTTTCATTATTGAGGCAGTGCATCCTTGATGCGCAGGCTTTGGGAGAGATAGATCCCAATGCAGAAGTTGCTCAGACGGTTTTTGAAATCGAGGCCATGCTTTTAGCTGCGAATTTCCTTTTTGTCATGATGAACGACCCGATTCATCTAGCACAAGCGCGCAGGGGAGTGGAAAATGTATTAGCACGACTCGCGGTTAGTGCGGGGGCAAAGAAGAAACACTCGGCGCGCCGGACGCCGTGATTAAAGTCTAGATGCGCAGGAGTGCCCTGACCATAATAGTGGGTCATTTGTCACGAACATCGCCATTTCTCAAAGATGGAAAGATATCTACGGATAGGATATCGGGTACAAGCGCCAGAGGCACCCAAGTATAACACTTTTGGAAAGTCAAAAAGGCTAGAATCCCTAATAGCTATGGCAAAAACACCTTATCCCTTTGGGCAAAAGCGTTACCCTCCAACTTGGTGCCTTGAACCATGGCAACTGGCTGCTTGATTTAGCAATTTTCAGCGCCATTCCACCTTAGCCCCTTAGGCAAAAGTGTTACCATCCAAGCTGGTGTCTTGGAAACCGCCTATGCAGACTATGCAGAAATCTAACCGGCAGTTGTGGAAGCAGTTTCTGGCGATCGCCCAACCCTATTTTTTTCCTCTGGAACCACAACGCAGCGCTTCCATTTTCCTGGGTTTGCTTGTATTGCTGATCATGTTCCTGTTTGCAGCCATGTTTATTCTGGTCAGTGGTTTCACTTTTGGGTTGCAAGCACTATTCCCCAACGCCTTTGATAGTGTTACCGAGGGTCTGGTAAAAGCAATTACTGGGATTATTAACTCACCCCTGAGTCTTGTGGTCGCTGCCATGCTGATCATCCCTCTAACAGCCCTATTGATTTTTCGCCGTTATCTCTTGCCCCGCTGGCAACCCTGGGCCCTATTGAGTCTGTTACTCCTGCTCTCTCTTTCTGTCAGTGGTCTGAACGTGATTATTAGCTACGTGAGCAGGTTTTTTCAGAACGCTTTAGTGGCTAAAGATCAACCGGAATTCTGGCGGTTTCTGTTTGTTTATGCAGGGGTCTTTGTTGTTGGCACTCCGGTCGTTGTCATCTACCGCTTTGTTAGAAGTAAACTGAGCATCTACTGGCGGGAATGGCTTACCTATAACTACCTCGATCGCTACTTTCATAATCGCTCTTACTACGATATCAATGCCAGTAAAAAGATTGACAACCCAGATCAGAGAATTTCGGAAGATATCCGCTCCTTTACGGGCAACACGCTGGGGTATCTATTACTGATTCTAGGGGAGGCGATCGATCTAGTTGCTTTTACGGGGGTACTGCTGTCCATCTCCACACCCCTGACAGTGACGCTGATTGTCTACGCCTTTTTTGGCACAACGCTGACCATTTTGATTGGTCGGCCCCTGATCCGCCTCAATTTTAATCAACTGCGCCGAGAAGCAGATTTCCGCTATGGGCTGGTGCATGTCCGGGATAATGCCGAATCGATCGCCTTCTATCAAGGAGAGGAACAGGAATCTCAGCAGGTGCGCGGTCGGTTTGGCGATGTCTTTCGTAACTTTAACTTGTTGATTGGCTGGCAACGGAACCTGGAATTTTTCACCACGGGCTACAACTACTTTGTCATTATCCTGCCAGCCTTGGTAGTGGCTCCCATGTATTTTGCCGGAAAAATAGATTTTGGTGCAATTTCCCAGGCTAATTTTGCCTTTGCTCAGGTGCTGGCGGCCTTTTCCGTTATCGTCAATCAGTTTGAAGATCTGAGCGGTTTTATCGCCGGAATTAACCGTTTGTCTAGTTTTGCCGATGAACTAGAACCGACTAAACAGCTAAAAGAAGGTCAAACCCTGATCGACACCGTCGAAGACTCCTGCCTGGCCCTGGAGCATGTCACCCTGCAAACCCCCAATTATGAACGCACCCTAGTGCAGGATCTCTCTGTCGCGCTGCAACCAGGGCAAGGACTGGTAATTATCGGCCATAGCGGGGCAGGGAAGAGTTCGATTCTGCGGGCGATCGCCGGGTTGTGGAGTGCTGGTTCGGGTAAAATCATCCGCCCCAAACCGGAGGAAATGCTGTTTCTACCCCAGCGGCCTTACATGATTCTGGGCACACTCCGCGCCCAATTGCTTTATCCGAATACACCTAGTGATACCCCGGATGCTGAACTACAAAAAGCCCTGGAACTGGTCAATCTCGCGGAGCTGCCGGAGCGGTTGGGCGGTTTTGATGTCGATCTGGACTGGGGGGATGTGCTTTCCCTGGGAGAACAACAACGGCTGGCGATTGCCCGTCTGCTCCTGACCAGTCCCCCCTTTGCCATCCTAGATGAAGCCACCAGTGCCTTAGACTTGAAAAATGAGCAGCTGGTCTACGAGCGGATCCAATCTACCGCCTCCACCTTTGTTAGCGTCGGTCATCGCCCCAGTTTATTGCAGTACCATCAGCACGTCTTGGAACTGACCGGTGACACCACCTGGCGCTTGGTGCCCAGCAAGGACTACCAGCTTACGGCGGAAAACTTTACCTAGTTCTACCTGGGAGTTCTTTACCTTGGTAAGTAGGCATAGCGGTAGAGCGCAAAAGGGGCTGTTGGCCAGTGGAAGTGTACAGCTTTGCCATTGTTAGCAGCAGCCATACAACGATATAGCCGATCAAATCAAGTGATGAATGCGCGCCC
>CASBPW010000059.1 GCA_949127685.1 Candidatus Sivonenia alaskensis PMM_0068
AGCGCCGTTCCCGTATAATTTGCAGTGTTTCCACCGGAAGTAATCAATTTATTCACAGTAATTAGTAATTAACACTTCATTGACAGCGCTACGCTTATTCGCTTTACAGTTCACCAACCGGAGCGCTTGAACCGTAGCAATCTGGAAAAACTTAGATCCATAGAGGTTTCGAATGAATGGAGTATCAGAATTAGACAACATGACTTTTACTCCCTGCTTGTGAAGCTTTAAGGCAAAATCACGCAATCTTACTTGGTCTTGCTCATTAAAATCTAACTTAGCGTACCGCGTAAAAGAAGCGCCAGCCATAGGGTGATAGGGGGGGTCAAAATATACAAAGTCATCCTCCGTGGGCTTGATCTCATCAAAAGTAGTAAGTCGGATATCGACACTCTGCAAAGCTTGACAACAGGCTAGTATATTTTCTTCTTGAACAATTCCAGGGTTCTTGTAACGCCCGATTGGTACGTTGAATTCCCCTTTACTATTCACGCGCCACAAGCCGTTGTAACAGGTTTTGTTTAAATACAAAAGTCGGGCTGCAATTTCTGCTGGATTTTGCAAATGATGTCTATCCCGCATCTTGTAATAGTATTCTTGACTGTGTTTTCGAGCGTGTTCTCTAAGTAGTTCGACCAGATCTTCAGGGGATCGTTGAACTACTCTATAGGCCATGACAAGATCAAAATTCGTATCAGACAAATAGGCTTTTTGGAGTTTCCGGTGCAGCTCAAAAAATAGGGCTCCACCGCCAATAAAGGGCTCATAGTAATCGTTGAATCCTTCCGGCAAGTGCGCCTTAAGCGCATCCATAATACTGCGCTTGCCGCCTACCCATTTCACAAAAGGAGTAGCAACCCCTTTAGGAAAGGCAGATTCCTCGATTCCAGAGGCTAGGCTCTTCGTGTCGATTTCCAAAAGTTGCTCTAGGGTTTCTTCGAGGCCCATTTCTAGCTCAGAAAAGATATTTTGGCGGTCCATGCTCAATGTCTTAGGACTTGGAAGTAATCCTTTACTTAAAACTGCCTCATAATTCAAGAATGCCCGTGTAGTTCATTGACTTGTGGAGATTGTACTGGAAAGCGAAACGAGAGAGCAAAATCCTCCATGAAAAAATTGATTTGGCCTACCCTTGTAGCGTTCCTTGTAGCCACATCCGTGACCGAAGCTAGCGCGCAAACAACGACCGTTACAGTGCGTGCACGCGCTGACTTACTAAAAGAGAAGGATGGCACACAAGGGCCTATCATGGAAGTACGTGCCAACGACTCTACTATTGGCAGAGTAGAAGTGAAAAGCAAAACATTCCAGGATTTTGTCTTTCCAGGGGTTAAGAGAGACGCACGGGTTGACGTAATCTTTACCAATGATTTATCTAGAGCAGTCGCTCTACCTTTAGCCACTTATTGTGCTGCCGAGGGTAAATTTTGCAATTTTAAGGGCACAAAGCAAGTGCAGTATAGGGCAAACAATAAGTCCATCACCAAGACGTTTACTAATGGGACCGCCTGCACGACCGCTATCTTCGGCGAACCATTGGTAAACACTGGTAAAGTCTGTGAGATTCTAGGAAGTCTACCGCCAGGTAAGCGCAAGCTGTATGTCGAAAGTATCACAATAGGCACCAAGAAGACTCCCTCTATATCCCCTGGTGTTGTGTTTGACAGGGGGGTGGGTACACTCGCGTTTGATGGTGTAAACACCATGCCCGGAAGACAGGGTCTTGACTGGGGTGGTGCATTACGCTTTCCTGCTGCACCCAGAACCTTTTTGGGTTATGGAAGTATGGAAGAGTTAAACGCGATCCTCCGATCTGATGCATCGCTAGGCTTTACGACACGGGTACGGGATGGTCAATTTACTGAAGTGGTGACTCAATTCAGGGTCACGTCAGGAGTTTTGGAATATTACACAGGAAGTACTTGGCTCACACCAAGCACTGAAGCGATACTCCAGAGTCCCTCATCAGCAAAATAAAGATTCAATTAACGTCAAGAATCATGCCCTTGTTCCCATCATTTAGATATCCATTTAGCCTAAGCGCATAAACGGTTTACATTTTTTGGAGAAGCTTCGGAGGCTCTAAATATAGGCAATTACCTATGTAGAGGGAGACACATCCCTCAGCGAATCGTTACATTCAGGGTCAGATCGCTCAGTCCCCAGACTTCGAAGAACTCGCGAAAAAGAACCTGACTAGCAGCGGCCATATCCCCATTCGAGTCGATAATCCCGCCCTGGAGTAGCCGTCCTCCATCGGTTTCCATATCCAACCTCAAGACACCATCATCTCCTTTGTGGATTATCAGACGCCCCTTAGCCAAGACTTGCCCTGCACGACTGATAATTGAACACCGCATGGCACCAAACTCCCTATCAAAATACTGCTAACTAATCATGACAGGATATTTGGATCATCCCTAACAAGGCAGGATCTCTATCGCACGCTTTTTGGGGAACGCATCGAAGATTGATATCATCGGAGTCGGTCAAATGTAGCGGTTCATGTACTATCACCAGCATCCCCAAGCTTTTTCTCAAAACTATCTGAGCGAATTGCAGGGACAAATTTTGGCATGTCCCTACTTTGCGGTAAACAATCTCAACCGTGACTTTGTCGGCACTAAGGGGTTCTCCATAGTGTTCCAACGCTCCCATCTGATCACGGTCGAACAGAATTTTCCCTACTTCAAATCCTATTTGGACCGAGCGTTGCAACCAGAGTGCAATGCATTTTATCTCAACCCCCTCTTACTAAAATCAGGTTCGCGGGTGGACCCTCATATCGACCGTTCTCTGCGTTCCTATTGCAAAACCATTGAACCTCCCGCTCTAGTCAGCGTCCTCTATGTCGAAGTACCCATCGACCTAGAAGGAGGGGAACTGGTACTGCAATCCAACAAACGCCAGGTTGGAAAAATTGCTCCCCAATCCAACACTTTGCTCTTTTTCCAGGGAGACCTCACCCATTCCGTCAATCCGGTAACCAGTTCAGGTATCCGCCTGAGCCTTGTGTGTGAACAATACAACCTAGAGGATCAACAATTGTGGGATATCCCGGAATTCAAGCTGGAGTCAAGGGCCCTTAAGGCAGAGGAAGGAAACCAGCAGCGAAAAGGAAAACTATTGCGTTAGATTTGGATAGGCATAGTCGTTCTGTTGACCTTCGGTATTATTCACTTTTCCGAACGGTTATTCTAATCGCCTACAGCCATCTAAGCTACCGCTTTCTATCTGAGAATTGCAATTTACAATTGTTAGCTTAAGTTTTCATGAATACACTTCATTACTTCTAGACCTCTTTTTCATCGATCTTCCTTTTGGATTTTTGAAAGAAAATCTAAAATTTTGTTGACAGTATCTGTTGATACCTTAACCTCTCCCTCTTAGCTGTAGTTTCTTCTGGTGTGATGAATCTCATCTTACTGAATCAAGCCCTCTGGCCTTTCTTCACACTAAATTACTGGAGCTAAGGAGTAAACTTCTTCATGCGTGAAAAATTGAAAACTGGATTGTTGGGTATCGCTTTAGCCGCAGCCACAGCCGCTCCTGCTTTTGCCCAAGGTGCCGCTGCCCCAACCATCAACAGTGGAGATACCGCTTGGGTTTTAGTCTCTGCGGCTTTGGTCCTTTTAATGACCCCTGGCTTAGCCTTCTTCTACGGAGGAT
>CASBPW010000060.1 GCA_949127685.1 Candidatus Sivonenia alaskensis PMM_0068
GGCAATGCCCCATTGGCTTTGAGTGGCCGTAGCGACGGAGGGGAGGGGAGAATCCGGGGCAGAGGAGGGATATTGTAGCGCTGAGGGAGGGCTGCAACGGGCTGAGCTATCTGAATTTTGAATTGATTGGTTTGCGGGGCCTGCGCAGCTTGGGCTAGCAGTTGGGTAAATTGTACGGTAGGGGTTTGGCCTCTGGTCACGGAGAAAGGCTGTTGGGAACCAGGAGGCAGGGCGATGTCCGTGCTAGAGGACTGGGTGATCTTCACCGAAGGAAAGAAGGGATTGGCTTTATTGCCCGCCTTTTTCCCCAGGGCCGTCTTGGTAGCTTGAATGTCTTGTTTGTAGCGTTGAAGAATCTTTTCTTCTTGGAGGACTGTGGAGGTAAGAGCAGGAGCCACAGCCACGGGCGCAGGAGTTTCTAGGGAAGAGGGTTGAGTCGTTGGTGCTTCCTGTGCCTTCGCTGACATGGTGGGATTGATCTGAGTCCACCAAAGAGAACCTGCCAAGGTTACAGAACTCAAAGCTGTAACAAGGAGTAACCATTCGCCGCGAGAGGCCTGTTTGAGGCGTTCCACCGCTGCTTCTTCCGCTATAGTCTCCTCCTTCGCACTCTGCTCAGACGGCAGCTTATCCAAATCCATGTCGGAGATGGACATCAGGGATGACTCTACCCCTGAGAATATTTCATCGGCAACTCGGTCTGCCTGCAATTCAAGTTCTTCCCAGCTAGGCAAATTTCCCACGGCGTAGGCTCTCCACCGAATATTTTACGTACTTAGGTTTCCACCAAAACACGGCAAGACTACCATTTTGCCTCAAAAGAGATGGATGAATACCCTAAGATTCTTAAAGTATGCCCAAAATGCTGACGGCAAAATCTGGAGCTGATATGTATGAACGTCCGGATATCCGCAAAAAAATCGAACTAAGTTGTGTCGGTCCTGCCACGACGAAAGGGGCGGTGGAACAGGCCTGCCGGGAAGTAGAATACTACGGTTTTATCGGTTTGAGTGTTTTTAGTCGCCATCTGGACTATGCTGTGGACGTTTTACACGCCAAGCGCATTCCGGTGATCGCTGTGATCAGTTATCCCTTTGGGGTGAGCAGTGCTCAAACTAAGCTTTATGAGAGTCAGGAAGCCGTTTCCAAGGGAGCCGATATCTTAGAAGTCAGTTTGCCCTTGGGCTTATGCAAAACGGTCGAGGGTGAAAAGCTCTACCAAGAGTTAGCTCCCATCATTGTAGAAACGCAGGCGAGCGTGCGGGCTGTTATTGAGTTGGCGGTCCTGGATGAACAGGAAATAGCCCTTGCCGTGGAAGTTGCCCTTGATGCTGGGGTGCAAGGTATTAAGACAGGCAGCGGGTTCGGAGGGATGGTCAGCGCTGATAAGATACGGGCCCTGGCCTCCCTCGTCAAAAATCGGGTACCGATCAAGGCCAGTGGGGGGGTGAATGAATTGCAACAGGGATATGCGCTTTTGGAAGCTGGGGCACAATGTCTAGGAACTTCTAGGGGCGCTGCTTTGGTCGATGCTCAACGGAAACAGGGAACCGGAGAAGCTTCTTAATTTCCAGATTGTCTTAACTCTCCTTGCTTCAGTAGTCCCTGGTGGAGAAGGTATCCTAGTTGGTGTCCAGGGCTGGCTGCTATCGAGTTTGATGTCCAGTCTTATGGGAATAAAAGAATTTATATGATGCGCTCATTAGCTGAGAACCCCCTTCGAGATAGTTCACGTAGTGAACGGGGGGCTGCCCCTGTTGTTATGGTAATCTTCGGTGCTTCGGGGGACCTAACAGCTCGAAAGCTGATCCCTGCTCTTTTCGACCTCGGTTGCGAACGCCGATTGCCCAGTCAGTTCGCGGTGGTGGGTTTATCCCGTTCTCCACTCTCCCATGAAGCATTCCGGGAGCGCCTAAAGGCGGGGGTGCATAGCTTTGCCCGCCATGATGATGCTCCACCCCAGATGTGGGAAAACTTCTCCAAAGGTATTTTCTACCATTCGGGAGATTTAAAAGACCCCCAGACCTATGAAAAGCTCAAAGCATTGCTGGCCCAGGTGGACAAGGAACGAGGGACAGCCGGCCGTCGCCTCTTCTATCTATCTACTTCTCCCAACTATTTCCCAATCATTTTGGAACAATTGAGCCAAGCGGGGATGTTGGAGGACCCAGAGACCAGTAAGGTGATTATTGAAAAGCCTTTTGGTACGGATCTTGAGACCGCGCAAGCCCTGAATCAAAAAGTGCTCTCGGTAGCCAAGGAACGGCAAGTCTACCGGATTGACCATTACTTAGGTAAAGAGACCGTCCAGAATCTATTGGTTTTCCGCTTTGGAAATGCCATTTTTGAGCCGCTCTGGAACCGGAATCATCTCAGCCATATCCAAATTACGGTGTCGGAAACGGTTGGTTTAGAAGGCCGGGCGGGGTATTACGAAGAGGCAGGGGTCTTGAAGGACATGGTCCAGAACCACCTCATGCAGCTACTTTGTTTGGTCTGCATGGAACCGCCTGTCGCTTTTGATGCCAAGAGCGTGCGGGATGAAAAGGTCAAAGTCCTCAAAGCTCTGCGGTTGGACAGTGGAGTAGGCGGCGACCTCAGTCGTTCTGTCGTTCGGGGGCAATATGCTTCCGGATGGGCGGGGAGTTTACGAGTTCCTGGCTATCGGGAAGAACCTGATGTGCAAGTGGATTCTTCTACGGCTACCTATGTAGCCCTCAAGTTTGCCGTTGATAACTGGCGTTGGAAAGGAGTCCCTATCTACTTGCGAACGGGCAAGCGTTTAACCAAGCGGGTGTCTGAGATTGCTTTGCAGTTCAAAGATGTGCCACAGCAGCTTTTTCCCGATGAAGCTCCTTCTCCGAACGTGCTGGCCTTGAGAATTCAACCGGACCAAGGAGTTTCCCTGCGATTTGAAGCTAAACGTCCAGGGCCGAAGATTCAGATGCAGCCTGTGAATATGGATTTCCGTTACGGCAGTGCATTCGGTATGGAGACGCCAGAAGCCTATGAGCGCCTTTTGTTAGACTGTATGGTGGGCGACCAAACGCTCTTTACACGGGCTGATGAAGTGGAAGAGGCCTGGCGGGTAGTGGCTCCTGTGCTTCAGGGATGGGAAGAAAATAGAGTTCCTCTGTCAATTTATCAAGCAGGGAGTTGGGGGCCTGAGGAGTCGGACCGCTTAATTCAACAGGATGGATTTCGGTGGCGTCGTTTGTAACGTTTGTGAGAAAGCCATATAGAGTCATAAGGAGAGAAAAATGAGTGCTGTAGTCCCTCTATCTGATGTGCAGACAGTTCCCGTTACGAGTATTGAGCAGCAGCTAAGTCATATCTGGTCAGAAGCAGGAGCTACCCGTGCGGCAACGTTTAACCTAATGATTTATCGGCCTGTAGCGCCTGTTGGTGGTTTGGATGAAGTGGTAGGTGTAGTCACCGCCCAAAATCCTTGCCGGGCCATAGTGCTTTTCCCTTCTGAAGAGGAAGGGTTATCCGCCCAAGTAGGGGCCTATTGTCCTGCTTCGGGGGGGAAGAGTGCTTCGGTCTGTTGTGAGTACATTACGCTCCAAGTGGGGACTAATGCTCCTTTAGGTCAACTGCGGAGTCTTTTACTTTCTCTATTGATCCCTGATCTCCCGGCGGTGCTTTGGTGGGATGCGCCGATCAATGTTGAAGATCCTTTATTTAAGGGCTTGGAGGATCTCAGCGAACGCCTGGTCTTTGATTCTGCCCAGCTCAAAAATCCTTCACAAGACCTGCCTCCGCTCGCAGATAGGATCCATGCCGGGAGTTCTAGAGTCTTCAGTGATTTGAATTGGTCTCGGCTCGCTCCATGGCGTGAATTAACCGCTCAAGCCTTTGATGCCCCGACCACAAGAGAAGCCCTATTTAACTTGAATCGGATCGACCTCCAGTATGGAAAGCAGTTCGAAAATGAGGCTTGGCTTTATTTGGTCTGGTTAACAACCCGTTTGAATTGGACTTATAAGAGTCGCGATGGGGCTGAAAGTGGACTCCTGCTTCACTTTCTGAATGGAGATGCCCAGTTGGATGTCAATTTCCAAGAGGCTCAGACTCCTGAGCAAGAGCCTTTCTCTGCCCACTTAATCTCCAACCAATTTGGAACGACCGTGATTCGCAGTTCTGATGAAGGTCACCACGGCTGTTTGATGATTGATATGGATGGCATAGGTACTTCCCAGGTCTGCCAGATTGCTCCTTCTGATGAGCATTCTCTGGAACAGCTCCTTAGCCATGACCTTTACACCCGTAAACAAGACCATCTCTGGGAAGAAGTGGTGGTCGCTACAGCTCAAATTTACCGGAGCCTGACCCCTTAGATGCTACACCTAGAGGTTTTGGATACCCCAGAAGCTGTCACAGAACGAGCCCTTGAAGTTTTCCTGACTACGGTGCAGGAGGCCGTTCAAAAGCAAGGGCGCTGTTCAGTGGCTCTCTGTGGAGGATCTACGCCTCAAGCCTTATACGCCCAACTCGCTCTCCGTTCGGGTGTGCCTTGGGCACAGGTGCATTTTTTCTTTGGGGATGACCGATATGTTCCCCATGACCATCCCAACAGTAACTACCGGATGGTCCAGGAAGTCCTATTTTCGAAAGCGCCTATCCCTCTAGAGAACATTCATCCAATGCCTACAGGGAAGACGGCTGCAGAAGATGCACAGGCCTATGCGGCTACCCTGGCTGACTACTTTCGGCCAGAACCCCCTCGCTTTGACCTCATTCTTTTGGGAATGGGGAATGATGGGCATACGGCCTCTCTCTTTCCCGGAGATGAGTCCCTCGAAGCTACAGGGGTTGTTACGGTAGCACATCCGCGCCTGAGTGAAGAAGCGATCGCAACGGCTCCGGTCCGTTTAACCTTTACCTTTTCCACGCTGAATCAGGCGCATAAGGTGCTCTTTCTGATTACGGGCAAAGCTAAACAAAAAATTCTGGCACAGGTCTTAAAGGGAGAGGGTGGTTTTCCGGCTGGACGGGTTAGACCTTTGGGTGAACTCCTCTTTATCATCGACCGAGCCGCTAGCTCTGCTTCTGACTAGATAGTTGGATTATTTGGTTAGTCCGTTCGAGGCGGATTTGTTTCTTGGTGCTCTCCGGTAGTTGCTTGCCTAGACTAAGGGCCTGATCAAAAAAGGCAACGGCCTCTGTTGGCTTGTTCTGTAAAGCGAGAATTTGGCCCTTAAGGTAAAGCAGGTCCGGATTCTGAGGGGCGGTGGCCAATGCTTTGTCTACCATGGCTTGAGCCTGTGGATAGGCTTTGGTATCTCGATAAACCAGGGCCTGACCTCGATACGATAAATAGGGTGGTCCGGCTTTGCGGAATTCTTGGAGGGCATCATCATATTTGTTCAACAAGAGATCGATATAGCCGACGAACAAATTCACCTCCGGATCATTGGGGGCCAACTGTCGGGCTCTATCTATTTCTGAAAACATGGAATTGACATAGGTCAAGGCTCTGGGCAAACCGATCAGACCATCTTTCAGATAATAACTTGAACCTTCTAAACCTTGGGCAATGCCTTGGTAGAGATGGGAACGACCAGGGTCTTTAGATTCTATAGACTGTGCCACGTCACGGGTTTTCTGGGTCATCGCCAGCATTGTGTCGCGCTGACCATTTTGATAGGCCAGGGCTGCTTGAAGAGTGTAGATCAGAGGCTCATTCGGATTTTCATTTTGCGCTTTATTCAGTTTTTGGCTGGCCTTCTGAAATTCTCCAGTGCGAAAAAAGTCCTCAAAGGCACTTTCAAGGGCTGGGCCGATCGCTCGAGCGTCTGGGCCTGTCCGAAAAGGGTCTTGGGCCAGCACTGGACTAGCAAACAGGAGTGTAACTAAGGGAAATACAGTCCAGAGGCGGCTGAACCGACTAGACCTATGGGATCCGGACTGTTTGAGAGAAGCGTGCATGGAGATGATGGAAGTGATTCCTTTGATCTATCGTGGAAGTCTACTGAACTGCAATCGGTATAAGGGCAAAGAAACTGACGTTAAGACTCCCTTGACTATGGGGCGCGTTACTGAAGGGAGAGTATTGGATCTATCTTAATCAATTTCTGCCTAGCGTGTACTTCCGAAAGGTGTATGTGAATTCAGGAAAGCTCTACGACAGGAGTATCTTCTAAGAGAATCTTTTGTGTTTCTAAATCACTAACGATGATGCGTAGCGTTTTCTGTTCATCCACGCGAAACAGGACTTTGATCCTATCTTTGCCGGGATAGCCCAAAGGCTGCAGCCGGGCAATGGTGCGGCCCTCTTCTGTATCATTCAAGGAACGGACGTCTGGAGTGTTTCCACTGGTTTTGCGGGTAACCAGACGAGTCCCATCAAAAAATACTTCCGTCGCTTCATTAGCGTTTCCCCATTCCCCAATCACCAGTTCTATGCTGGGCTGACTGGAGACGGAAGCACCCAATACAAGTTCATAAGCCTTAGCCGTAGGGTAGGGCGTTCCTGCTTTAAACAAAGGATGCCAATTGTGACAGGCTTGCTTATGATCCCAGTACCGAATTCCGTAGCTGTTATAGAGAAAGTCTTGAACTTGCTGGAAGCCTCTCCCTAAGTAGAGTGCCCCTTGCACCACCGCATCGAAAGGACGATCACTGTAGATCTTTGGGGTAGGGAATTTCTGGCGTACCCATTGTTGGACTGAAGGGATGAGGGCGGTGCCGCCTACTAATAGAACAGCCGTGAGATCCTGTTCCTCAATACCTCTTTGTCGAGCCTGGGCATTAATCCGCTCCACGGCCTCGGATAGTTGGTCAAAGAAACCCTGAGCGGCTAGGAGCTGTTCTAGGCGTTGGCGGGAATAGGTAAGAGTAGTATCTTCTTTGCCTCCAAAAGTTTCTTCTACTTCGGTTTCGCTAGACAATCTGACTTTGATCTGTTCAGCAAGACGCTGGAGTCTCTGGGGGGGGCGCAGGTCATGCTCCTTCGCTAAATCATCGGCCAGCCAGCCGTCTATGTCGGTGCCACCCAGATTCAGACCCACCTTAGCTAGTACTTTAGCAATCGGGGTTCGTTGATCTTTTTGGCCTAAAACTTTCTGACCCCATTTGACCAAGAAACCAACGGGGCGGTCATCAGCAAAGGCAGGCTGAATGAGGGTAAGGTCTAAAGTACCGCCCCCAAAGTCAATCACCAGCATTAAATTTTCTGTCCGCAAACCATAGCCCAATGCCGCTGCAGTGGATTCATCCAAAAGCTGAATTTTAGAAGCCGACAAAGATTGAGCTATTCCCGTAAGCCAGAATCGATAGGGCTCAAAACTATTTACAGGGACAGTCAGGACTAAGTCTTCAAACGGATTTTCTTGCTGGGCTAATTTTCCTAAAACACGTTGAAGAAACCAACTACCGACTTGTTCAAAGGTCACTTCTTCCCCATCCAGGATGGGCGTGAACCCCTGGACAGAAGAACCGATCCCCCGTTTGAAGTTACTGAAGAACCGAGGGTCGCTACTGTTATCCAGACCTTGAGCCATGACTTCATGCCCCACGCTAACTTGTCCGCTTTGAGCGTCATGAACATATAAAAGACTGGGGATCATCGGTAAATTTGGAACACTTAACCCTGGCAAGCTGAGGGTTTCTGGATGCTTGGTGTGAATCCAGCGCCCCAAAAGAGTATTGGTAGTACCGAAATCAAGACTATACATAGGAGGAGATCTTCCACAGGTTTGGGTAGGTGATAGGGGGCTGACACAGTTAGGCAAATCGCAAGAATCCTTTGCTAGCTCAATAGAATGCCTCACTTAAATCAGGAGAGAAGAACAACAGCACAGTGACATGACGCTCTGTCAATTGTCAGGAGCATGTCACTGAGATCCAAGCAAAGTAGCTCTGTGTGAGGGTTTTGAGGGAATTCATATTGGTAACGGATTCTGGAATATAGGGGAACCGAGTCATAAAGCTGTGTTTCAGCTTGGATAATATCTATTATTCAAAAAATAAGAGCTTCCACTGCGTTTGGGAAGCTCAAAACTGATCATCTGGTTTAATCGACACCCAGCAATCTACGCCAGCCAGAACGGGTAGAAGAGTTAGTTGGTAACATCTGTCTCGAAGATTCTTGCTCCCGTCGCAGAGACTCCAGTTGCTCTTTTGAGGCCAAAGATGCCATCTCCCGTCGAAGTTCCTGAAGCACAGGACGGATATGTTCTACAACCCGTGCTGCGACTTTCTCAATCAATTGCTCATCCCATTCTTGCTCATGGGTACGAACGATGCGGTTACTTTCATCTAAAAAGCGTTCTAGATCTTCCTGCGCGATCAAGGTAGGGCTATTCGGTGGATCGTCCTCCTGGCGCGCTATGGTATGTAACCGACCATCAGCAATCCAGCGGCGGATCGTACGCACACTGCGGCCTGTTATCGCTGAAACTTCTACGAGCGTCAATTCTGGTTTCAAAACGTTACCTTCCCTAACTCTAAAATTGAAAGCACACTTGGCTTTGACGTCAGTATGACGCGGCACTGACAAAATTACAGACTCTCTTCAGGATCAGGACCACAAAGTATACAAAACTTATCTTTGGTATTAGTTGATCTTGCCTGAAGGCTATGGTTTCTTGTTACCAGGAAGAGACCACAGGCTTAGGAATTCCTCGTTCAGTCCCAGGTTTGGGCCAATTCGGATTGATTCCACGTAGGAGCGAGGCTAGTGGAGGAAGAGGTGTATTTTGCGCTTATCCGCACGTACTCTTCTCCCCTCATTTCCTAAGAGTTGTGATGGTTTGTGATGTTCCTGGATCTGTTCGGTCGTTTTAGGAACATAATCCAAGGCTGATAGTAAGCGTCGTTTTCATGGGAGTGTCAGATGGCGATTAAGGCAACGAGTGGCAGCAATGTAGCCCGTCCCCGCAGATTCAACACGGTATTGGTAGAAACC
>CASBPW010000061.1 GCA_949127685.1 Candidatus Sivonenia alaskensis PMM_0068
GAAAAAAGTAAAAGGGAAAAAGACAAAGCCACGACCGATCAAGGTCAGTTAGACTTGCTTTAGGAGAAAACTATGAACCAACTTACGATCGAACTGCCTCCTGCCATCTTTTAGTCTCATCGAACGGACGTTAATATAAAATCCCGTTACATGGACCCCAGAAAATTTATCCCATCGGACTTCGGCATACATGCTTGGATACAATCACTTTACTGATACTTGGTGGCTCGTTCGATTTCTCGCTTGGCTTCCTTCTTCTTAAGGTCTTCCCGTTTGTCATAGAGCTTTTTGCCTCGCGCTATTCCCAGGTCTACTTTGATCCACCCATCTTTGAGATACATCTTAAGCGGCACGAGGGTCAGGCCCTTTTCATCCACAGAACCTAGGAGTTTGCGAATCTCTGCACGATGCATCAAGAGTTTGCGGTCACGGGTAGGATCATGCCCAAACATTTGGCCAGGAGACTGTGCCAGTGGGGAAATATGCATATTGAGCAAATAGACTTCTCCCCTGCGAACCCGAGCAAAAGCATCGCGCAAGTTAACCCGCCCGGCTCTAATAGATTTGACTTCGCTCCCCTGAAGCTCAATCCCGGCCTGAAAAGTTTGTAAAATCTCAAAATCAGCGCGGGCTTTACGGTTATCGGCTAAGAGTTTAGTGCCTTCTGTTTTTGTCATGACTCAAATAGGTGCATTCTTCTATTGTAAGAGAGCACAGCCCCTGCACCTGTAGCCTCGCAAATTCTAGCAACGGATATGTTTAGCGAAAGCTTCCCGTATAATCAATGGCGGAAGCTTGGGGTACTCTTTGTGTTTCGTTTCGCTTTTTCTGTTCGTTTGATGTTAGTTCCTGCCTTTGCCTTGATGCTTGTGGGCTGTAGTACTCCTCCCCAAAGTGCCAATGCGGGGGTTCCATCCACAGGTGCAGAAAATACGTCCACTACAAAAGTAGAAACCTTTGACAATCTGCCAAAACTCAAAGGACCGGCGACGGTGGTGATGGAAACAACCAAAGGAACGATTACGATTGCCTTAGATGGGGATAACGCACCAGTTACCGCTGGAAATTTTGCTGATTTGGTGAGACGCGGATTCTATAACGGCCTTACCTTCCATCGAGTAGAAAAAGATCCCCAACCTTTCGTCATTCAAGGGGGAGACCCCAAAGGGAATGGCACCGGTGGCTTCATTGACCCTAAAACCAAAACAGAGCGAACTATTCCTCTAGAAATCAAGACCGCTGGGGATACGCAGCCTGTCTACAATACAGAAGTAGTTCCTTCCACGCCTGCAAAAAAATTAGTGCTTCCCCATAGCCGAGGGGCGATTGCTATGGCTCGTAGCGCACCTCTAGGCTCTGCTTCCTCCCAGTTCTATTTCACCCTTGCTCCCATCGATTTCCTGGATGGCCACTATGCGGTCTTTGGCAAAATCGTTAAAGGGGAAGAGGTGATCGACAAAATTGTGGTCGGGGACAAAATTACCAAAGCAACCCTGAGCAAAGGTGCTGAGAATATCCAGCAACTTAAATAGTCGCAACTGTTCTCGTGTATGTCCTATGCTCGAAGGATGACTGCTGTTGCTGTCACGGGATTGGGTATGGTACACGGTCTTGGCTCGGATACGCTGGCTATTTGGCAAGCTATTCTTCAAGGAATTCCTGTTTGGCAAGAGTTCGGAGGCTACCCGGTAAGCTGTACTTCCCTGCCTTGGGATATAGCCCATCGGACTAGTATTCTAGGGCTCGAAGCCGCCCAAAGAGCTCTGCTCAATAGTGGCTTGTCACCTCCCCTAGATGAAGACTGGGGCTTGGTTTTGGGTACCAGTAGAGGCAATCCTCTAGATTTGGAGCGAGCCTGCCAAACCAAACTGGCTCCACCTGAATGGTTGGAATGTTTACCCCATAGTCTGAGCACAATGATTGCTCAAAAAATGAATATTCAGGGGCCCGTAGAAACCTTGAGTGTAGCCTGTGCTTCTGGGGCTTGGGCGATTGGCTGGGGATACCGCCTCATCCAAGGGGGTTATTGCCAAAGAGTTTTGGTCGGTGGGGCAGAATCTCCGTTGACGACCTTGGGGCTGGCCAGTTTCCAGAAGATGGGGCTTTTGGCTTCAGAATCGCCCAAACCTTTCGACCGAAAACATACAGGGTTTCGGCCCGCCGAAAGTGCTGCTTTTTTAGTCTTGGAAAATAAGGCTCTAGCCCAACAACGGGGCGCCAAAGTGTACGGGGAAATTCGAGGCTTCGGGGCTACGACCGATGCACGTCATCCCTATAGTCCAGATTCCAAGGGCACCCAAGCAGAACGGGCCATTCAACAGGCACTCAAAGAAGCAGGCTTAATACCTGGACAAATCGATTTAATTAGTCCTCATGGGACCGGAACTCGGCAAAACGACGAGATGGAAGCAGCCTTAATCTCCCGAGTCTACGGTCCCAACATTCCGATTAGCGCAACTAAAGGAATCACTGGACATAGCTTGGGGGCAACCGGAGCGTTAGAGTGTGCACTCTGTTTGCTGGCTATGGAGCAGCGCACAATACCACCATCAGTAGGATTAACGAATCCGATAGCCCCTCTCGATTTTGTACGCTCTCTGCAAAAACGAGCGCTACATCATGCCATCAGCCATAGCTTTGGTTTTGGGGGACAGAATGTAGCCCTAGTGTTCAGTAGTCAGCAATGAATGCCTAGTTTCGGAAGGTCTTTGCGGCAACGCATTCAAGGAAAACTAGCTTTTGCTGCGTTTGTAAGCGCTTGGAAATAGGGACTTCCTCACAAACCCGGAAGCGTATTAGATTAGTATGAATCGAGTTTTTATGATATCCTATCTGCTGATGAGAAGTGGTTATCAAACTGCGAAATATGGATTACGAATTTGTCAATTGCGATGAGCGAGAGAAGGCGAATAAACCCTTTACCAGTCAAGTGGCAGAATTCCATATAGATTCAATTATCAATGCTCGACACAAGCGGAAGCAGAAAATGCAATGGACACGAGAAGGGGCTCATAATGTGTTGCAAATTAGAGCAAGTATGACAAATAATGAATGGGAGGAGAAATGGCCAGAGCTAGCGATGCCTAAGCTAGAAAAAGTAGCTTAATAATTTGATGCCTCTATGCTAGTACAATACGCTTCCTATGCGACTCCTGACTTGGCCTCTGGCCTTTTGTACCGCTATTTATCCGTTTGTCTTTGTGCCTCGGTCCTTTTCTCGTTGGTCGGAAATAACGCGGATAGCGGTTTTAGCCCATGAGGAAGCCCATCACCGTCAGCAGAAAGTGATGGGCCTATGGCGTTTTGGTTGGCGCTACTATCTGGACCGACGGTTTCGTTGGCGGGTGGAATCCTGGGGCTATCGCCGAGAATTTTGGGTCTATCTGAAACTAGGTTACAACCCAGACCCGGCCTACTATGCCCAAGTACTCTCCGGCAAACTTTACGGTTTTATGGTCAGCTACGAAGAAGCCTTGGTTTGGAGCGAGAAAACCCTACAGCACCTGAAGAGTGCGCGTTGTCGGTGATGAGATTATGAACTACGGAGGGGATGTTTCAAGTTGCCCCAGACGTTGGCCAGTCGCCCAACTGAGCAGCAGCCCCACTTCCGATTGCTGAATCCGCTCGCGGCTTTGAAGCTTGAGCTCTCTCGCCAAATGGCCCAAAGCTTCACCAGCCTGGGCGATCAGGTCTTCTGTAGGAGCTATAGCTTCCAGATGCAGATAGTAACCGGAGTAAGGCCCCATACCTTCCAAATGTTCCAGCAATACTTTGGTTGGTACCCGATCGATCGCTCCTAACCAAATCCGCGATTCTTTGTAGACTACGGGCACACCATTATGTTTGGTTTGTCCCATGAAGGCTTCATAGACCAGGCTAGAAATTTCTTCTTGGACATCGGTTCGGTTCTGGCTTGTCTTGATCGTCAGATAGTACCGGACTTTATTTTCATTCATCTCACGGCAGAGCCGCTGATAACTATCACTGCTAAATAATTCGAGATAGTGATTGGTTTGATGGAGGGTATCTCGTAAAACAAACCCCAGCTTGTCTAAATCCTGTTCAATGCGTTGGCGTTTGCGGAT
This sequence comes from Candidatus Sivonenia alaskensis PMM_0068, assembly GCA_949127685.1. GTDB lineage: Bacteria > Cyanobacteriota > Cyanobacteriia > Gloeobacterales > PMM-0068 > Sivonenia > Sivonenia alaskensis. The sequence continues at coordinate 4,086 of CASBPW010000061.1, forward strand.
ACCAATCAGATAGCGGTATTCCACATTGACTGTGCCCAAACGCAAGGGGTTATCAAACAGTGGTTGGTCATAGTCTACCCCCGGCCATAATACCAATTCATCCAGGGTGGCAATGGTGTTGGGGGTATTCAATAGGTCTCGCTGCTGATGAAAACGGGCGAGGGCTTCAGCTCGATCTGCTTGGATGCATGCGGTCAACAACGGAAAGGGTTGATGCCAGGGAGTAGGGGCTGCCGGGATCAAGCGGGGATGGAGAAAACCCAAGAGAACATCACAGTCATGAATGATGCCGAGTTCTTCTTGAAGCTTCTTCAACTCTTTGACGAAAGAGCGAAAGGCTTTTCCGTAGCAGGTATCAAAAAATTCGGCGGGATAACGCAGTTTCTTAATCACAATTCTGAGGTCATGCAGTATTTCAGCCTCATCGGTGTGCCAACCTGGATGTTTCCATAGATCCGATAACTGTTCCCGTAACCATGTCGGAAGGATATGAAACAGGGTTTGATCATGAGGCCCTTTGAGATCTGGGGCTTCTAGGTAGTGATGATAGGCCTGGATGAAGTCTGTATATTCTTCTGCATCCAGGCTGCGGAGCATTTCCTTCCGTTGTGCATTGCGTTGGGTATGCAGGTAATCCAGAAGGCGATGGAGACGGTGGCCTTCGTCCGGGTCCGTAATGCGCGGAAGATAATGGAGGCCCAAAGTTTCTATCTGGACATCCAGATCTCGGACTACTCCTAGATCTTGGGCTGTAGGGGTCAGGCGTTTTCGTTGAGCGGCTTTGGGTAGCTTAAGCACAGGTTCACTGAGTCTCAGGGCAGCCCGCAAACGGCGCATTCCCACCCGCATTTGGTGTAATTCTTCAATATCTTGCCCTTCTCGGGTCCCTGCCTCATGGTTGAGGACTTTCTGGACCTGTTCTGTCACCAAATGAATAGCGGCTTCTCCGAAGCTACTGCTGGCCTGGATTTCTTTGCCCATCGTGGTTTTTAGTGCTCTCACAAAGTCTCAATTATGTCTGATGGAGGTTCAAAGGTTTTGAAATATATCGAAATATTCACTCAGTGCTTTCTCGGACACGGCAGCGCTAGGGGGTGTCCACTTTTTTATAGGGTTCAACAGGCTGAATTGACTTTAAAGCTAAAGCGGTAACGCCCAAGGCCACAGCAATCCAAAGACCTGAAGTCCAATAGGGGGCTGTGTATCCTAAGTAATCAAAAGCAGCTCCTGCCCAGAGGGGACCAAGCACCATCGCTAGACTGACCATCGCTTGAGTACCCCCCAGTGCTCTTCCTTGTTCTTGGGCAGGCGTTCGGGCCGATATTAAGCCCCGTAAGGTAGGGCTAGCCAATCCGACTCCGAGGGCGAAAAGGGTCTGTGTGGCATAGAGCCAGTTGGCCGTTGGCAGAAAGGCAATCGAAAACACGCTGATGCTACAAAAGGCTAAACCCCACAATGCTAGGGTTTCTTCCCCAAAGCGAGGGATCAGCTTACGAATCAGCCCACCTTGGACGAGCGAAGAAACAACGCCGATATAGGCAAACAGTTGTGCATTTTTCACGGGGTCCCACTGGAATTGGTCGCGGGTGAACACGGCAAAATTGTTTTGGAAGCCTGCAAAAGCGAAGTTGAAGAGAAAAAAACCGAAGACCAACGCCCGAATATTTTTGTCCTGAGCAATATTTCCTAACTGTCTAATCGGATTCAGCTCTGACCAGATCGATTGCAATTTTCCCTGCTGGCGTTTCTCTTTGGGGAGGGATTCTGGCAGCGTGAAATAGCCGAGAATCACGTTCGCTAAAGCCAATCCCGCCGCTACAAAAACAGGTAGGTTCAAATCAATTTGGCTTAAAGCTCCCCCAATCGCAGGGCCGAGGATAAAGCCTAAGCCGAAGGCTGCACCAATCAGACCAAAGTTTTTTGAACGGTCCTCAGGCTTGGAAATATCCACGATATAGGCTTGAGCCGTAGAAATCACTCCACCCGTGATCCCATCAATAATCCTACCCAGAAACATCATCCAAAGGGCATGGGCTAGACCAAAAATGAGATACCCCAAGCTCGTGCCCAACATGCAAATCAAAAGTACCGGACGACGTCCGTAACGGTCAGATAAGGCACCGATTCCAGGAGCGGCAACAAACTGGGCAAGGGAAAAACTAGCCCCCAAAAGACCAATAGTCAGGGCATCAGACCGAAAGCGCTCTACCAAAAAAGGCAGAATCGGAACGAGTAGGCTCCCTCCCATGAAGTCAATGAAAATCGTCAGGAAGATGAAGACGACCGGAGATGGGCGGGATAGCTTCACAGAGGGCGTCTCCAAAAAGAAGCTAAGGATGCGCTAGCAATCTTGATACAAAAGTTCATACTCATAGCATAGGGGCTGGCCAGCCCAAATATGCAGCCAGAATCCCTAACCCAATGAAAAGCAGTTGTCTTGGGGATTGTCCTAGGCTAAGGGCGTGGAGTATACTTAGCACTCGGAAGGCATGAGTGCTAATTTCGCAATTTGAGGCGTACAGACGCGCCCCTGTAAGACCTTACACAAATAAGGAGAACAAAGGTATGGCAACTTTGAGTGTGAGTGCTACCACCCTAAAGCCCCTTGGCGACCGGGTGTTGGTCAAAGTACTGGAGCAGGAAGATAAAACGGCGGGGGGCATTTTGCTGCCTGATACCGCCAGAGAAAAACCCCAGCTCGGAGAAGTGACTGCGGTTGGCCCCGGTCGCAAAACTGAGGACGGCAATGTGGTTCCTACCGAAGTTAAAGTCGGGGATAAAGTCCTCTATGCCAAGTATGCAGGGACTGAAATAAAGATTGCAAGCAGTGATTACCTATTGCTGACAGAAAAAGACATTCTGGCTATTGCCGAATAAGCTACGCACATTTCAAGGAGAAAACGAATCTATGGCTAAGCAAATTGTGTTTGATGAGCAGGCTCGTCGTGCCCTCGAGCGGGGCGTGAATGCTTTGGCCGATGCAGTGCGGGTGACCCTGGGTCCCAAAGGCCGCAACGTCGTCCTAGAGAAGAAGTTCGGTGCTCCTCAAATCATCAACGACGGGGTCACCATCGCCAAGGAAATTGAACTAGAAGACCGTTTAGAAAACACCGGAGCCCAACTGATCCGGGAAGTAGCCTCCAAGACCAATGATGTGGCCGGAGACGGAACCACCACCGCTACTGTGTTGGCTCAGGCGATGATCCGCGAAGGTCTGCGCAATGTGGCTGCCGGCGCTAACCCAATTGCTTTGAAGCGTGGGATGGAAAAAACCGTAGCTCGTTTGGTTCTAGAGATTGCCAAAGTTGCTAAGCCAGTAGAAGACAACAAAACGATAGCCGAAGTTGCTACCATCTCGGCCGGTAACGATGAAGAAACCGGAAAAATGATCGCCCAGGCTATGGAAAAGGTCGGTAAAGAAGGCGTCATCACCGTAGAAGAATCGAAGTCTCTGAATACCGAGTTGGAAATTGTAGAAGGAATGCAGTTCGAGAAAGGCTATATTTCTCCTTACTTCATGACTGATCCTGAGCGGATGATTGCTGAACTCAACGATCCACTTTTGTTGATTACCGACAAGAAAATCTCGATTATTCAGGAATTGGTGCCGGTTCTAGAAAAAGTAGCCCGTGCAGGTAAGCCCCTCTTGATTATTGCAGAAGATATTGAAGGAGAGGCTCTAGCGACCCTGGTGGTCAACCGTCTGCGTGGTGTCCTGAATGTAGCTGCCGTCAAGGCTCCTGGCTTTGGGGACCGTCGTAAGGCAATGATGCAGGATATCGC
>CASBPW010000062.1 GCA_949127685.1 Candidatus Sivonenia alaskensis PMM_0068
AACAGCGTCAGCACCACTGCCACCATCTCAACCATCGGGCGATGCTTTTTTTGGCATGGTCACGGCTGGAACGACTCACAGGTTTTCAATCCCCTAAAGGCTTGCCTGTTCTGAGTTTTACAAGATCTTTATTCCTGATTGATAATTCTTCAGAAAGGTTGACTTGTCGCAAATGGCATACACCACCAAGAGCCAAGAGCCATGAGAGTTAGAACTTATGAAGCGCTTCTTCCCCACGACGGTAAATTTCCCGTGCGTAGTCGGTCCAAGTCCCCTGCCCCCAATAGCGGAAGCAACTGGTTTGGGTGAGGAGGTTGTATAGCAGAGCTTCGCGATAGCGGGTTTGGCGCGTGAGCGGTTCTGCGGAAGACTGATTGGCCTCTGCAGCCATCAAGGGGTCTATCTTCTGGTGGAAGAGGGCACTGAGCTGATTCATCGGCCCCAACACGTTCTCATACCCTTTGACCCAACTTAAGTCGTTGGTCCAAGAAGCACCATCCATATGGAAGTTGTGGTTAGTTTTTTTCACCGCTTCAATGGCCTCGGCCACTTTCTCAGGGGTTGCAGATTCTGGAGAAACCCGCTCCCAGATGAGGTGTTGGCCCACCGGCTGACATGCAGGATAGTCCTCAGGCTTACATCCTGCCGCTTCAATTAGTTCTAGATACTCGGTACCATTTAGGCCGACTACGCCTGACGTGCCACCATGGTTCTGGGACATGTCGTACCAAGCATTCTTGAATCCGTCCGGGAATTCATTCATCATCACGCCCCCATTTTCGCCATCCCCAATCTGGGTGACGATAGGAGGGATAGCAACACCGGAAATCTGCTGCCGAGAGAGGGTTTTGGCTTCGTAGTAGGGCTGCATCTGAGCCACTAACTTAGTGTCTGAGCCTTGGGTTTTAATCAGGGCCGTGATGCTAATCGTCTCGCCGTGGGAATTGCGGGCCAGCAAGCGATGTGGAAGATGCCTATTCTGGAGGCTATGCCCTTCTAGCGTCTCTACGGAATGCTCTTGGACCATGAGCCAGCGATAGCCACACTCTTTCAGGGCTTTAATGTACTCGTAGAGGGTATCGGGATGGTTCGGCAGATGCATTTCTGGAGGAGAAAATCCTTTCACTCGAGCCAATGCTTCCCAGCCAAAGACGCTGGCGAAGTAATGCTGCCATGCCTGGATATGTAGCTTCAGGTCAGGGATGGGCGTGGAAGGCGCAACAGCATGGCTCCACATCGTTCCCAGCCATTCCACATAGGGCTGATAGGTGGGGTCACAGGTGACGCGCTTCAGGTTGTCGAGGACATCTCCGCGCCCCATCTGCCGGAGTCCCCAGAGGAGATTACCGGAGTAATCCAGCATCACACGGGGGTTACAACCCTTGGCGACGAGTTCAGGAATAAAGTCTGCGATGCGGCTATAGCACCAAGCAAAAACCCCTGCATTGTGGTTATCTCCATCGTGGGGGTTCTCAAACATATTTTGCAGGTTGCTGATCAAAGCCCCTTCATGTCCGGCAGGGATAGTGGGCTGGTGCATATGCAAGGCAACGGCAAACGCAGAGGTAACATTTTCTAAACGAATATTGGTTCTGTGCAAAAACACAGGTTGGTCTTGTTGTACAACAGATTGGACCTCCGCTTCCCATCCTGAAATATTGGGTAAACCATCGATAATTTCCGAGAGAACGGGTAAGCGTGTGGGAGCAGAGACCATAGGAGTGAGTCCTTTAACAATCAGAGGAAGATCAACCCAATACGCAAGAAACCGCCCTTTCCTGATCTGGACTGGGTTTTCTGCATTAGGCCGATAGCTCTAAGTGTAGTGACTTACGCCCACTCAATTTCTGTGCTTAAGGAATCGTCAAGGATTGAAGAAAGCCAGACCTAGAGAAAAGATCGGGCTACAGACAGATAGAGCCGAAAATTCGCAAGCTATGGCGAAATATAGATAACTGCCATACTTGATTGCCTGAAATATACGCTCTCTGCAGGGGTTGGCTTCGGCTGTGCTCAGCCATCCAGGGCAGCTGAGAAACCCCCTCTTTTAATCTGCTAATCTTTCTAAGCTGCTAATCTTTCAAACTATCCACACGCAAAGGAACTAAATTACCATCCATAGTTAGGCCAAGCAGCATATTCTCTTGGGCTTGAATTCCTTTGCCGGTGATAGCGCAGCGCTCTTCTCGTTGTGCTACGGCTGCCATGCTTACCCGAATATCCGCTTGCGTAAGGTCGGGACGGTAGTCCTTAGAGCGTTGCTGTACATACTCCCAGAGAATATCCCGAACTAAACTTTGATACCCTTGGCTACCCGCTAAATCTTTTAGCTTCTCTTTCAATTCTCGCTCGAAGCGAATACTGGTCACTTCCATATCCGTGGTGGAGGTGCGGGGTGCTGTAGAGGAGGATAGGCTATGCATGATTTTTCTCCAAGACCAGTAGAGGTTTCTAATAATACAAGTGTAGTATCGGAATTGGCTACCGTAATCTTGCTGTAGGCTCTAAACTCTTTCCTCCTCTCTCAGAGGTCTCTTTGATAGACTTATCTCATCACAAAGGGAAATACTGAACTTGGCCTTCTAATTCCCCTTCTAGACTGCATTCCAAAAACAGGAGAATATCCTCTATCACCCTACCAATGGGGGCAACCAGGCTTACCTCAATAACACCCGGCATCGACTGACCTTGGGTCACCCTTTCGAAGGCATAACGTGTAATCGTAGCTACATCATGGGTAAGCAATATTCGACCTTCTTGAGCATCCCATGCCAGTACGGTGGGGTCATTCTCCCCTGACAAACCAACGTCTTGGACGCGGACGATATCAATGTTCGAGTTCCGGCGAAGTAATCCTCTGATAATGGTATTGTCAAAATTTTCATCAGCAAGCAGCTTCAAAATTCTTAGTGTCCTGTCTTGCGGGTAAGCAAGCGGTCACGTAAGCCTTGCGGGTCAAACCTTGCTTGATTCATCTTGCGAATCTCTTGCGATTGCTGCTGCCGTTCTTGCAGGTATGTTTCTACCTCCTGCTGGTGATTGAGATAAAAAGCAATCGTCGCGTATACATCAGCCAACTTCAGGGATGGAAAGCGATAAACGATTTCTTCCGCCGTTGCCCCTTGATTGAATACGGCAACCACAGTATCCAGTGTTACGCGAGTTTTGCCCAAGTGAACTACACCATCAGCATTAGCCTCCAAGGGTAAAGATTCAGCTACTATTGCTAGAGTCATAAAAATATTGAGATTACTACTTTGATGTTAGCAGTGGGGAACGGTGCAGTTTCAACCCACTCTCTGTTCGATGATCTCTGGCTTCACCGGTAGCGCTTCCGTTAAAACCTCATGCCCTGACTCGGTAACCAACACATCATCTTCAATGCGGATGCCGCGAACGTCTGCAAACGTTTCCAATCTTTCCCAATTCACTACTTTCTGATACTTGGCCCGCCGCGCTGGGTCTTGTAAAAGGGCAGGCACTTGATAAAAGCCAGGTTCGATAGTGACCAGCATTCCAGGACGCAGAGGACGATTTAAACGCAAGTAACAAAGCCCAAAGCGCTCACTCCTAAATCTTCCCGGTTCATAGCCCGCCAAATCTCCCAAGTCCTCCATATCGTGGACATCTAAACCCAACAGATGACCCACGCCGTGGGGAAAGAACAGGGCATGGGCATCCATCGCCACGAGGTCTTCCGGTTTACCCTGCAGGATACCCAAATCGACCAAGCCCTCGGCGATGACCTGAGCGGCCAGCAGGTGGAGGTCTTGATACTCCACGCTAGGGGCGACCTTCGCGATACAGGCATCATGGGCTGCCAATACGACATCGTAAACAGCCCGTTGAGTAGCAGAAAATTGACCAGACACCGGCCAGGTGCGCGTAACATCGGCGGCCCAGCCCGTGGGAGTCTCAGCCCCGACATCGGCCAATAGTAAATCTCCTGTATGGATCGGGTGCTGATAGTGGTTGTTGTGCAACACTTCTCCGTGTACCGTGACAATGCTCTGATAGGAACAGCTCATGTCTTCGGCAATGATTACCCGTTCCATAGCCGCACGGATTTCCGACTCACGTTGAGCGGTGGGGGTTGCCGCCATCCCGGCCAAGTGGGCCGTCACTGTCACCTGAGCGGCAAGACGCAATTCTTCTAAAGCGCTCTGATCATGGGTAAGTCGGAGTGCAACGATAGCGGACGCCAGCTCCAGATCAAGGCCTGATCGGGTTTCAGAAACAGTTCGATTTAAGAGTTGGGATTGTTGTTGACGGACAGACTCAGATTGGACAGCGATAGTCGCCGCATCTTGGATTCGTTTGGAGAGATCTAGCAGAGGAAAATCCGCATTGGCCCCGATCACTTCAGCGAGGTCTTTGCGCTTGGGTGTTTCTCCATGCCACAGCGCTGAACTAGGCGTTCCTTCATCCATAAACAGTTCGAGAGAGCCCGCTTCCATTCGGATAGCAGCCTGCTCCAGCGGCAAGCCAGCAAAGTAGAGAAAATGGCTGCTGGCCCGAAAAGGAAAGGTATTACTCCGAAAATTACGGGAGCAACTAGACCCAGACCAGAGGACCACCGGGTGTTTGAAGAGTTGCGCTAATTTCTGTCGACGCTGCCGGAGACTGCCTTGTAGATGCATAGTTCCTTGATTGTAGTATGTCAAAAGGAGCGCATTTGGGAAAGCTAAGGAGCAAAGGAGTCGGCCCTCGTCCTTTTAAAGTGAAGAGCCAGACTAGAGGTATATTTATTCTCTTACGGTGCAGGGCATCTTTATGGCAAAAAAGGTTAAAGCTAAAAAAATTGACCTGCTCTACCAAAGGCTTGATGAAGCATTACAGCAAGGTAGCAAGATCCATATTGAGACGGTGAATGATAGCTACACCGGGACCCCTGTCCATTTGGACCCTAAGTTTATTGAAATTGTTATCTTTTCATCCTCCCGCGATGACGAAGGAGATGAATTTCACAAGCGCACCGCCTGGCTTATTCGCCTCTCGCATATCAGTGCTATAGCTTATCCGACCGAAGCTTGGTCTAAGGAAAGACTAGAAGATCTCATCGAAATAGAAAAACTAGAACGAGATTGAATTCAGCCTCTCCTCTGTGCTTTAGCGCTTTATTCCAAAGGTGTTTGTGCTTTTCGGCGACTTGGTATTGAACTATCAGTGAATTCCTGTGTACAGGCTAAGCTAACCTTATCGCTTCTTGATTTTCCTTATGGTTCCAATCGGAGATTTTAATCCCAGTCGCCGGACCCCGTATGTGGTTTATCTGCTTCTGGCTACCAATATTCTGGTGTTTATCTATGAAATATTTCATCCTGATTTAAATCAGTTTTTTAATCAGTGGGCGGTTATCCCTGCCAAAGTTACTCCGGCGCTCGGTGCAGTATTCAGTGGACAAATCCAGGCCTGGCCTTACTTAGTCCCTATGGTTACTGCTATGTTTTTGCATGGAGGGTTTCTCCACCTCGGCGGAAACATGCTATTTCTATGGATTTTTGGGGATAACGTAGAGGACCGTTTGGGACATGTGGGGTTTCTAATTTTCTATTTGACCTGTGGCCTTGTGGCTACCCTAGTTCAAATTTGGGGTAATCCTTCCTCTGAGATTCCTAACCTGGGGGCCAGTGGAGCTATTGCTGGGGTGCTGGGAGCTTATATCGTCCGTTTCCCTTCAGCCAGGATCCAGGCGATCTTCCCCCTGGGCCTCATTCCTATTCCCTTTAGTGTGCCTGCCATCGTCTTCATCGGCTTCTGGTTCGTTCAACAGGCTTTTTACAGCTTTGCCAGCTTAGGACCCCGCACCCAAACCGGTATGGAGTCTGGAGGGATTGCCTATTTAGCCCATGCGGGGGGCTTTATGATTGGGGCTTTGCTGATTTGGCTCTTTGACCGTGGACCGCAATACAGGTACTAACCCCGTGCTTACGAGTCGTCAGAATCCTTTGGTTAAAGACATCGTCCGACTCCAAGAACAAAAAGAGCGCCAGCGTTCTGGCTTGATGCTACTTGAAGGAACGAACCTTTTGACGGAGGCGATGGCCATGGGGTGGACTCTTGAAACGGTCTGCTACACCGAGGCTTGGGCCGAACGGCATAAGGTACTGCTGGAGAGTGTTCTCGCTCATCGGGTAGAGGGTGTGACCCCCTACATCATGGAAGCCTTAAGTACGACCGTGACCCCAGATGGAGTAGTAGCCACGGCCCTCAGAAAACTCCCGGATTGGCAGACTCAACTGACCCAAGGCACTCTTTGGATTATTGCTGAAACCCTGCAAGATCCTGGGAATCTGGGTACGCTGCTGCGTACGGCAACGGCAACGGGAGCTGGGGTGATTCTCAGTGCCGACAGTGTAGACCCTACCCATCCTAAAGTCCTACGCGCTACAGCTGGACAATGGTTTCGCCGTCCTCCGGCCCTAGCGCCTGACCTATTGGCGGTGGTGGATTACTGTCAGCGGCATGGAATTTTGACGTATGCCACTACTGGACAGGCAAGCCAATGTTTTTGGGATTTGGATTATCGGGGTCCGGTGGCTTTTGTCTTGGGCAGTGAAGGTCGGGGATTAAGCCCTTTACTCCTGAACCAGGTCTCGAATCAGGTATCGATTCCGATGGAAGCCGGAGTGGAGTCTCTCAATGTCGGAATTTCAGCGGCCATCTTGCTCTATGAGGTCCAGCGCCAGAGGATAAGGACGCGGTAATCTATTTTCAGACAGGATGAACCGACAATCGCTAGACTGTACATATCACTGGGTACAAACTTTTATGAGTGTGTCTGTCCGTTTCATGCCTGATGACATTATCGTAGAAGCGAAGCCAGGAGAGTCTTTACTGCTGGTTGCTCGTCGGGCAGGAATTACGATTCCCACCGGCTGTTTGATGGGCTCTTGCCATGCCTGTGAAGTTGAAATTGAAGGTCAAGGACCCGTCTGCTCCTGCTTGACCTCGACGCCCAATCGGTCGATTACGGTCCAGCTTTACTCAGACCCCACATGGTAGTTCGCCATGAAATTTGTACTAAAAAAGCTGATTCGCGCCTATCAATTCCTGATTTCTCCTTTCTTGGGCCAGAACTGCCGCTTTTTCCCCAGCTGCTCTCACTACGCCCTAGAAGCCATAGAAGTCCATGGGTCCTTGAAAGGGGCGGGACTTGCTATCGGTAGAATCTGTCGGTGTCACCCATTCCATCCAGGTGGCTATGACCCGGTTCCTCCCCGAACCCGCTAACGGAGTTGTGAGGAATCATTACAATTTAGGAAAATAGGTTTGCTTCGCTTTGGGGTTTCGTAAGATGGCTTTACTAGAATTTGCGCTATGACATTCAATGCTTACGCGGATACTTACGAATCAACATTTTATCTGGCTCCTGATTGGGCTAGGTTGCTGCTATGTTTCGCTCCAATTTTGGCTGATTAGAAGGGCGCTCAAGCAGCACAATCAGCGCTTAGAGAGCGTTCATGCCCACTATCCACGGCCCCGCAAAGCCCCAGGAACTCATTCCTATTGCTCCCGGTGCCGATACTACGCAAATAGTAGTTTTTTGGTATGTACGCCCCATCCGGTGGGTTGGCCTGAACTCGATAACCAGTGCCAGGATTTTGACTCCATCCTGGCTGAAGAGAAACCGCAGGACCTCTAGCGATACAATAGAATCCGTCCCTATTGCTCGTTCTTCATGGCTTCTGTAGACCTTGATATTTTACGTAGTGCGGATCCTGACCGTCTTGTTCGGATTCGTCATACCACTAGCCATGTCCTGGCGATGGCGGTGCAATCGCTCTTTCCTGAGACGAAAGTGACGATTGGTCCGTGGATTGAAAACGGCTTCTACTATGACTTTGACCGTGCCCAACCCTTCACGCCAGAGGACCTGAAGCGGATCAAAAAAGAGATGATCCGCATCATTAATAGGGATATGCCGCTGATCAGGGAAGAAGTCTCTCGGGAGGAGGCAAAAGCTCGGATTGAAGCGCTGCACGAAGCCTATAAGTTGGAAATTTTGGAAGGTCTGCAAGACCCGATTAGTATCTACCATGTGGCTGACCAATGGTGGGATCTTTGTGCTGGGCCACACTTAGAGCGCACGGGCCAAATTCATCCTAAAGCCTTTGAGCTGGAGTCTGTGGCAGGGGCCTACTGGCGCGGGGATGAAAAAAGGGCCCAACTCCAGCGTATTTACGGTACAGCCTGGGAGACTCCTGAACAATTAGAGGAGTATCAGCGACGCAAGGAAGAAGCCAAGCGCCGAGACCATCGCAAATTGGGTAAAGAGCTGGGGCTTTTTATCTTTAGTGACTTAGTCGGTCCTGGCTTACCGCTTTGGACCCCGAAAGGTACGGTGTTGCGGTCTACCTTGGAAGACTTCCTCAAGAAAGAGCAAGTCAAGCGCGGCTATCAAGGCGTGGTTACGCCCCATCTCGCCCGGACGGACCTATTCAAAACTTCTGGGCACTGGCAGCTCTACAAGGATGATATGTTCCCGCTGATGAGAACCAATCCGGAGGATGATTCGGAAGGGTTTGTCCTGAAGCCGATGAACTGCCCACACCACATTCAGATCTATAAATCTGAACTGAGGAGTTATCGGGAGCTTCCCCTCCGGTTCGCTGAGTTCGGTACGGTTTACCGCTATGAGCAGTCAGGAGAATTGGGCGGATTGACCAGGGTCCGGGGCTTTACGGTGGATGATGCCCATCTCTTTGTCATGCCCAGTCAGCTGGATGATGAGTTCCGCAAGGTAGTCGACCTGATTCTCTTTGTCTTTAAGGCGCTGCATCTGGAAGATTTCAGCGCTCGTTTAAGCTTCCGCGACCCCGATTCTGATAAATATATGGGCTCCAGCGAAGCCTGGGATAAAGCGCAGGGGGCGATTCGTCGGGCTGTGCAAGACCTTGGTATGAGTCATTTTGAAGCGGTGGGGGAAGCGGCTTTCTATGGACCGAAGCTGGATTTCATTTTCCGAGATGCCCTGGGTCGGGAATGGCAACTAGGCACGGTGCAGGTGGATTATCAATTGCCAGAGCGGTTTGGTCTGGAATATAGGGCAGAAGATGGTAGCCGTCAGCGTCCGGTCATGATCCATCGTGCGCCTTTTGGTTCTCTGGAGCGTCTAATCGGCATCCTAATTGAGCAATACGCTGGCGATTTCCCGCTTTGGCTGTCTCCCATCCAAGCCCGAATTATCCCGGTTACGGAAGAACATCTCAGCTATGGCAAGAATCTCCAAGAGCAGCTCCTCAGCCATAACATCCGCGCGGAGATCGACGAGAGCGGTGAGCGAATCGGTAAGAAAGTCCGCAATGCCGAAAAAGATAAAGTTCCCTACATGCTGGTTGTGGGGGATAAAGAAGTCGCTACCGAAGCTGTCAGTGTGCGTACGCGAACAGAAGGAGAGCTAGGCGCTCTTCCCGTTGTGGATCTGATCGCTCAGATGGTGGAGAAAGTTCAAGCCCTGGGGTGAGTTGAAAACCTCTTCCGCTCTTCGAGCATTTGAATCTGTCTTTGTAGGCTGGAAACTTTCTCAAACCCACCTTGTGTGTATACACTAAGTCCAAACCGATGACCGACCTGACTGAGCGTGCTCGTTCCCTTTCTATTGCCTGTAGCCGCGAGGATAGAGGCTATCAATCTCATCTTTTGCTCTGCGCGGACCAAAGCAAGCCCTTGTGTTGTGACAAGGCTGCCGGGTTAGTAGCCTGGGACTATCTCAAAAAACGGATCAGAGAACTAGGACTTGAAAAACGAGAAGGGCCGGAAGCTTCTAAATACGTGTTTCGGACCAAGGTAAACTGCCTACGAGTCTGTCAAGATGGCCCCATCCTCTTGGTCTACCCCGGAGGATATTGGTACCACAGCGCCAGCCCTGAGGTGATTGAGCGCATTTTACAAGAACATATCATCGGCGGTATTCCCGTCCAAGAGTATCTCTTTGCCGAGAATCCTGTGTAGAGGGGCAATACACCGCCCCTCTACAAGACCATAACCGATGGATTTCAATCGGCAAGTTCTATTTTATTCTGCCAGGGCTAGATTCACCAAGGTGCGCACCCCAAACCCGGTGCCGCCGCGATTCAGGTAGCCTTTTTCCTTATCGGACCAGACGGGACCTGCCACATCTAGATGCGCCCAAGGAGTTTTTTCTACAAACTGCTGCAAGAAGAGAGCGCCCGTGATCGATCCGCCATATTTACCACCGATATTGCGCATATCGGCCACCAGAGATTTCATAGACTCAAAGTACTCATCTTCTAGGGGCATGCGCCAGAACTTTTCGCCTGCTTTTTGAGCACTCTCTTGAAGCTGGCTGACAAGCTTTTCATCTTTGCTATAGAGGGCAGCAATGCTGCTTCCCAGGGCCACAAGTGCCGCTCCTGTTAGAGTCGCCAAATCTACGATGGCATCTACCTCTAACTTCTCAGCGTAGACCAAGGCATCAGCCAGAATGAGTCTTCCTTCTGCATCCGTGTTGTCTACCTCAATCGTTTTGCCATTGGAAGCAACCAAAATATCGCTTGGTTTAATCGCTTTTCCAGAAGGCATATTGTCCGTAGCAGGCACCACACAATGTACTTCCACATCGGGCTTCAGCTCTCCAATCACCCGCATGGCGCCGAGGCAAGCGGCGGCTCCAGCCATATCCGTCTTCATCATTTCCATACCACTACTGGGTTTGATTGAAATGCCGCCCGTATCAAAAGTGACGCCCTTCCCGACAAAAGCCAAGCGACGGCGGGGAGTACCTTCTGGCTTGTAATACAAATGGATGAACATAGGGGGCTCATCCGAACCTTGAGCGACGCCAAGGAAGGCTCCCATCCCCAAAGCTTCACACTGAGCGCGGTCCAAGATATTTACGCCCATCCCCAGAGATTCCGCAATGTTTTGAGCTTCATGAGCCATTTTGGAGGGAGTTACAAAGTTACTGGGAGCAGAAACGAGTTCACGGGCTAAGATCGTGCCTCGTGCCATGGATTCTCCCTTGGCAAGGGCTGCGGTTGCCCCCTCCTGATTTGTTAAAATCGAAACCTGTTGGAGTTGAACCGTTGGTCCTTCGTCTCCACTTTCTTGCTCATTCTTTTTCGATTTGAACTGTTCGAAGGTATGCATCGCGAGACTGGCCCCTTCCACTTGAGCCGTGATGCTCTCGGCAGGTTCACTGATGAGGGGAGGCAAAGACAAGCCCAAGGAACTGTACTTATTGGATTTAGCAAGACGAGCAGCACTCGCAGCCGCCATACGAATCTTGTCTAGGCTGTAGTCTTCTTCTTTGCCTAACCCCAGTACATAGAGCCGCTTAATGGATTGGTCTTTAGGCATACGGACCATGACTTTAGCGTCTTTTTTTCCCGTAAATTTTTCTTCTTCGAGAATTTCTTGCAGGAGACCTCCACTTTTTTGATTCAAAAGGTCTAACCCCTCTGTGGTCGAACCCTCAAATAATCCCACCGCCAAGGCATCCCCCTGATATTGGTCTAGGGAAACATTCTGCGCAATAAATTCCATGGAACCCTCTCTTACCGCAACGTGGATAGCTCTATTTCTAAGGTACTGCCTCCCTGACCGCTTGAGTATTCACGCGCGAGGGGATAATAGCTCTGTGGAAAGATATTCAAAAACGTCCGCACCGTACAGTGGAAAAACCGACTCAGGCCCTCTGCGCTTGGTAGAAGCTGCCTTTCTGGCAAGCGTCGTCGTACTGGTTTGGCTTGTAGACTTATTTTTTACCATAGGTCCGTTCCTGAGTGTTTTGATTGTCCTGCCCGTCCTCCTCGCAGCGCTCCGCTGGAATCCGAAAACAGCAGGCTTAGTGGTTATAGTCTCCACCTTGCTGCTGACTATTTTTTTAGGACCTACCCGCAGCATCCGCTACCTGATTCCCTTCGGACTCGTCAGCCTTTTTCTAGCCTGGGCCTGGCGTCGGGGTTGGTCTTGGGGAAGAACCATTCCCTTGGGAGCCGTGCTCATGACCCTAGGGGAAATTTTTCGCTATGCCCTTCTATCCGTGCTCTTGGGAGAAAACTGGTTTGTATGGGTAGCCAACCAAGTCGTCAAAGGGGTCCAATGGGGCAGCCAATGGTTCGGGATGTATATCAAACTCTCGGTATGGCAAGTTTGGCTCATATTTTTAGTGAGTAGTCTGGCAGGGCAGCTAGTCTATATGCTGGCCGTTCATCTAGTAGCTCGCTTCAGCCTGAAAAGACTGGGATACGATACCGCTCTTGCTCCCCCGTGGTTGGAATCTCGGTGGCAGAGGTTTTTGCCATGATTCGGCTTGTTTATAGTCCCGAATCCATGAAGCAGGAATCAAAGGATCTAGGGGAACGGCTACTTGTACCGCGCGTAGTCGAGGTACAACTCCAGCACCTAAAGCAGCAATGGTCCGGAAAAAAGCCCATTTTCTGTTGTGTGGTTGGCTTCACCGAAACCTGTCTCATCCCAGGAATTTCTGCGGCAGGAGCGACTCCCGAAGCTCGTCGCTATACCGCTATCGCTGATGCCGAAGTTTTACTCAAAGGCTATTCTGCTCGCTTACCCACCGCCCCTGAAGGCTTTCCCTCTCCCGTAGTCTTGAGCAAAGGGATCCTCGATTATTTTGGGCTAGAAATTGTAGTTTTGAACGGAGGGCTGAGTCAGTCTTCTAATCTACCCATGATTGCGATGGGGGAGTTGTCCGCCCGTTGTTTAAGTACGGGTCAAGCCTTGACGCGCCCCCTTGTGCAAAACCTCTGGGCCAAAGGCTACACCTGGGGACAAAAGAATGCTCAAGCGGGACAAGGGCTGATTGTCGGCGAGTGTGTAGCCGGAGGGACTACAACCGCTTTAGCGGTGATGCTGGGTTTGGGTATTCAAGCCCTTGGACGGGTCAACAGTTCTCATCGTCAGTGCAACCACGCACAAAAAGAATCCTTAGTTCAACAAGGACTGGCCCATCTTGCTCCCCACCCTTCTGTCTGGGATGTCTTAGCCGCTGTAGGAGACCCGATGCAGCCCCTAGCCGCAGGAGTAGTAATGGGAGCCAGTCTAGGGGGACCTGTGATTTTGGCAGGAGGCACCCAAATGTTAGCTGTGGCAGCGGTCTGCCAAGAGTTAGCCCTAAAACAACAGAAGTCCTGGCATGCCGAACAGGTCATAGTGGGAACCACCCGCTGGGTAGCCGATGACCTTACGGGAGACACCGCAGGCTTAGCCGCGCAGATTGGGGCAGTTTCCTTGGTGACGACGGAATATCAACTCCATGACTCTGCTTACGAGGGTTTGCGGGCTTATGAACAGGGATATGTGAAAGAAGGCGTAGGCGCAGGAGGACTGATGAGCTATGCCGCCCTCCAAGATCTCTCCCAAGACACTTGGGTCCAAGCAGTAGACCAGGCCTATCAAGAAATTATGCGAAGGAAATAAGTTCCAGCGTCCGACGAGGGGTACTCTAGTAAGTAGAATTGAACCAAGGCACCGCTATGGCTGTGGAAATGAAGGTAGCTGGGATCGCTATCGATGCTAGCAGCCACACCCCGATTGTAGTTCTACGAGATCTAAATGACCGGAGGGCTATCCCGATTTGGATTGGGAAAGCAGAAGCCAGTGCCATCCTCCAGGCGCTAGAAGGTCGAAAGATGGTCCGCCCGATGACCCACGACCTGTTGGCCAATTTTATTGATACCTGGGGTGTCGAAGTAGAGAAAATTGTTATCCACGGCCTGAAAGAACAAACCTTTTACGCCGTTATCAGCACCTGCAAAGGCGAGATCAAAAAAGATATAGATGCCAGACCCAGTGATGCTATTGCCCTAGCGCTGCGCCTAAATGCTCCGATTTGGGCGATGGAAGAAGTCATTTCTGAAGCTTCTATGTCCGTAAATCAGGAAGCCGATGTAGCGGAACAGGAGGCCTTTAAAGATTTTCTAGATTCTGTCCGCCCCAGCGATTTCACCAGCGGCTAACATCCCAAAGACTTCATCCTGTTCATAACCACTGAATCAGTCAATACCTGGGCATTAGATCACTCTGCAGAAGAGTATGAGACTCTTTGGGACAGGAGGTTTAAAAGACATGAATATAAGCATTGTTGATAAGAAACTATGCATAGAAATGGAGTGGTTTGAACAACTGTGGGCGGTCAGTCTTAGCAAAACCTTTGTAATTCCCCTAGATCATATTGAACGGGTTTCCACAGAAAAGCCCACCAGCACTTGGACAGAGATTCGAGCCTTAGGCACTTCGATCCCTGGCGTGATTAAAGCAGGGACTTATTACACGGGAAATAGCAAAGAATTCTGGTATGCCACCCGAGATAAAGATTACTTGGTCTTAGATTTAAGCGATGAACTCTATCAAAAAATTGTTCTGACTGTAGATCTGAATCAATCTTGGGCCGAGTCCATCGCTCAGAAAAAGATGATGGATTAAGTAAGCTCCATTTTGATAGTCCGAGTGGCCCGTTGTCGACTGACTTCATAGAGAACAATCGCCCCAGCCACCCCTGCATTAAGGCTAGGAGTTCTCCCTTTCAGGGGGATATGACAGATGAAATCACAAAGTTTCTGCGTCAAAAGGCTGATCCCTTTCCCTTCAGAACCAATAACCACCACCAAGGGACCTTTTAGGTCTATCGCTGAGACCGAACGTTCCCCAGAAGCCTCAGCACCGACTACCCAGTAGCCCGCTTCTTTGAGGCGCTCTAGCGCTTGGTTCAAATTGACGACGCGGGCAATGGCAAGATGTTCGACAGCACCGGCGGCCACTTTAGAAACCGTAGCGGTCACCCCGGAAGCTCTGCGTTGGGGGAGGATCAGTCCATTCACCCCTAAAGCTTCAGCCGTCCGAATTAGAGAACCAAGGTTTTGAGGGTCTTCAATACCATCTAGAACCAAGATCATTGGCTCTGGGTCCTTAGCGCTTTGTTGAATCAGCTCCTCTAATTCCCAGTACGTATAAGCAGCGACTTGGGCTACGACCCCCTGATGGTTTTCCCCTTGGGTAATCTGGTCAAGCCGTTTACGGTCCACAACATCAATGACCGTTCCCTTGTTCTTAGCTTCTTCAATCAGCGGCAGAAAGCGTCCATCATAACGAAGCTGATCGATGATCCAGAGACGATTCAGGGTTCGGCCTTTTTCCAAGGCTGAACGCACCGGTTGTTTGCCATACAGCAGCTCTGTTTCGTCTTCAGGAGGAGTAATAAGCTCTTCGGCAGGGGCTGTAGCTCTTGGGTGTTTCTGGATAGCCAATTCGTTGGCACTTCTGCGCGGAGAGGGACGCGATGCTCCTCCACGGTCATTCGACTTGGGCCTTACGCTCGTTCCAGACTCTTGTTCGGCGCGGCGAAAAGGTTTGCGAACACTTTGTTCACCACGAGGACGATCGGCGCTTTGTTCTGTTCTTTGATAGGGCTTACGGACAGGAGATTGCCCTGTTCGAGGACGATCTGACTCTTGTTCGGATCGACGAAAAGGTTTGCGAACAGCACTTTGTTCACCACGAGGACGATCGGTGCTTTGTTCTGTTCTTTGATAGGGCTTACGGGCAGAGGACTGCTGGGGCGAAAATCGGGAAGATGAAGACAAACGAGGTTTCCAGTCGCGACTTTTGTCAGAGGATTGCTCCCCTGTTGATTCTTGTGAAGAACTAGGACGAGTGGAGAAGGTCCGTGTTTTCTTAAAACGACTACTAGCAGGGGCAGAAGAGCTGGACGTCCTTTTATAACCACCATTAGCGGCAGAAGGAGCGGGCTTGCCCACTCTTGAGGGTTTGGGCTTCTTGCTGAAATTTTTACTGTCTTTATTCATTGGGGGAGAGGTCGGGAGGGATTTCATCGGAGGAGAGTTGATCAAGAAAAGCGAGTACTTGCTCAAGGCGCCCAGGGTCACTTAGGTAAAGATAACCGAGTAGCGCTTCTAACGCAGTGGCTTTACGATAAGTTTCTGGGTCTAAACGCTGAGGGACCGTGCTATTTGCATTGTGACCCCTTCTAAGAATTTCCTGCTCAGGTGGGTGGAGATAGGAGCGCAGAGGCTCTATCAGGACTGCTTGGGCTTCAGCGCGCACACGCTGGACCGTTTTTTGATGGAGTTGATGAACAGAGCAAGGGCGTTGCAAAAGTTGCTGACGAATATGCAGTTCGTAGACCGCATCTCCCAGGTAGGCTAAAACCGCAGGATTGTGATGTTTCGGATCACGCAGTTATTTTTTCTCCGGAGGAAGATTCTCGATCGCCTTTTCCAAAGAAGGCTGTAGAGAGAGAAACTGCTCTAGTCGTACCAGTTTAACCGTTTGCGTAACCCTTGGGTTACTAATGGTTTGAAAAGTACCGTTCAAGTTTTGGACCTTTTTAGCCAGCTGCACCAAAGCCCCTAAACCAGAGCTATCACAAAAATCGATACCAGAGAGGTCCAGAATTACGTTCGTAGGTCCAGCCTCGATATAACCGTTGAGAACCTTTCGAAAGACCGGCTCAGAAAAGGCATCCAATAAACCAGTCATGTGGAAGACCTGGTAGGTGTCTTTTACCTCCCGGTTGCCACGTAGACTTACTGTCAAGGCAAGCTGCTCCAGAATAACCTTATCCTCCAAAATCAGTCTCTAAGTATAGATTCCCAGGTTTTTCTCTGTCTAGACATAGTGCGAGGACTATTCTAGAAATCCAGTGCAATTCCCTGTTCAGGGTTAACCTTAACTTATTCTTTATAGTACCGTTTGCTTGACCATGACCGCGACTATGGCATACATCATAGTACTGATTGACCTAAAAGGGCAGTAGCTGGACTCTAGGTTAGCTAGAACGGTGTTGACTGCGCATAGGCAGCCAGCAAAGCGTTTCGGTTTAGTTTAGTCCCTGGGCGCAGAAGGTCGTGTACGCGCTGGAGCATGAGTTCCATCCGGTCTACCCGCTTGACGATGAAGTCAACCGCACCCTGTTCTACGGCCCATCTCCGCTCTAAAGGGTCAATTGGTTCTGAGCGCTCTGCCATCAGGACAATCGGTAGCCAGGGGTAAAAGGCTTGGCAATGTTCTAAAACAGGACAGGTTTTCCCTTCGATGTCACCAGCGTCTAGCCCCAGCTGAGTAACATCAGCCATCACCAAATAGGGAGCTTCCCGCTGCACCAATTGGTCAAAATTCTCAGCAGAGCGGTAGCAGACTACTTCATAATTTTGAGAAATTAGCCCTTGCCTGAAGCGGGTTCGATAAAAATCGTGTCCTTCAATAAGAAGAATTTTCTCTTTTTGCATGCGCCCGTTTTCATCGCTCCCAGCTCATTCTGAGTTTACCCAGCAGGACTCCACAGAGTGACATTCTTTTCCGGTGAGAGGGGAACGAGAGATTGGATTGACATAGTTCTACAGCACAGTTATTGTGGATTGCTGGTGAGGGCACCTAGCTCAGCGGTAGAGCACTCGGCTTTTAACCGATCGGTCCTGGGTTCGATCCCCAGGGTGCCCACCATTACTTGACATTGAAGAATTGCACGAGTAGAGACCATAGGCGAATGCTGATTTGGGGATAAACTCTGCCCGTAGCTCGGAGCCGTGTAGATGCTTTGGCTTTGGAAAATAGCAGCTTGGTCTATGGGACTTTCTACCTTGACGATCACCCTTTTAAGCATCAGTGGCTACCAACTGTGGCGAGGCCGTCATCGGGGGAAACCAGCCAAAGTTTGGCTCTACAAAGCCCATCCTGCTTTGGGAAAAATTTTAGTTTTCCTGACCCTCTTGCTTTGGAGCGTTGGCTTTTACGGCACGGTGCAAGACCATGGTCATCTCCGATTTTCAGCCCACTTTTGGGCGGGAAGTGCCATGGTGCTCCTCGTTTGCACGTCCGCCTGGGCCGCCTTCCAAATTCCCCGTCGCTCCTGGGCTCGTTCACTCCACCTGAGCCTGAATGGCCTGATGGTCTGTCTCTTGTTTTGGGTACTAGCTACGGGTTGGGTAGTTGTCCAGCCCCATCTACCGGCTTCAGGGGCCTGGGGATAAACGGAACCGCCAGAACAGCGTAGACAAAATATTGGTCGTCACATGCGCTACTACGGGCACCAGCAAATTTTGGCTCCATAGCGTCGCTAGTCCCAGGAGCAAGCCAATCCCTGTAGCCCAGAGTGCGTAGGGCCACTGCCGCCAGTCCAGGAGATGAGCCACCCCAAAAAGCAGACTACTCAGCACTAGGCCCAACGCTGGTAAAGC
>CASBPW010000063.1 GCA_949127685.1 Candidatus Sivonenia alaskensis PMM_0068
AATCTTGGCATCTGTTCTGGTCAAAACGATCGGGCTATTCACAGCATCCGTACCATTACGATAGGAAGCTTTGAGCCCATTTCCTGTTCCGATTGGGCTGACCGTAGGAGTAGGAGCTGGCGTGGAATCTATCCCAAACACCTGTAGCTCACCGACTGAGATGAAATAGGCAGAACCACCTGGCACTCCATAGACGCGTATCCCATCCCCACTGATGGCTGGGAAATTCAGGGTATAAGACTCATAGGTGACGTTATTGTTCGCTCCCGGATATGTCGGAGTTGCGGTCACATTTGGAACATTGACCCAGGTTCCGCTTTGGAGCACTTGCACTGTGAGCCCATTAAACCAGCCCCCATCACCAAAGTGCTTGCCCTCTTGGAAGATAACTTGATTGAAGGTCTTGGTGCTGGTGTACTGATAGCCGACCCAATCGGGTGTAGCCGTAATGTTGCCAATGTAGCTATCCCACTGACGACTGGAATCTTGATTGCCGACTGGGGGCTTATCTCCATCACGGATGACCTCGAGGTTGTGATTACCCCCGCCTGTAGGATTAGTTACTCGCGCAACGATGGACCCCTGAGAGGTAAGTTCTATGGTTCCAGCGTGGGCAGGGAGACAGGACAAAGAGAAAAGAGCGAGGCTCACCAGGACGGACCGGGTCGTAATACTACGGAAAGAATTCGGTATCTTGCCATGCAGAGCTAGAGCAAGAGAGGATGACAGAGAAAGCTTAACCGGAAGATAACCAAAGGTCTTCGCGCAAGAAGCGGAAGAATAAGACAAGTTTGTCATAATCACGTAGTATTTTCTCTGCTATGACGATCAACTTGTTTATAAGTTCCCAAAAGCTATATCGGAAGTATCGGATGTATCAATATGAAAGAATATTCAATTAAATTTTCATAGATATCTAAAAATTCACAAAATCTAGTGCAAATGAGAGAAAAAGCGTGATTGCACGGTTTAGTGCTTAATTAACAACGATAAAGCCCTTTTCTGGACTTTAGTTGCAGCTCACCTGGAATCGTGTCCTTCCTGCGGGGAGACCTATGGGGGAAAATGCAGACACTGTGGGCATTTCAGGCTAAGGGAATAGCAGTCCACCATTGGTTAGCCTCGACTTTTTAGGGCCGACTGCTATGTTCCTATTCTTTTGTTTTGCTACTGTGACTGCATGACGGAGCAAGAAATCCTGAGTCCAGAAGAACTGATATCGATAGCTGCTACCTTTTTGGGACAGAATATCGAAATTTTTGCCATCTGTTCCTGTTCTGATGGTTTGGTCAATCAGACCTATTGCGTAGAAACGCCCCAGCAGCGGTACATTCTTCAAGCTCTAAATGCAGTCTTTAGGGCTGAGACAGTGCAAGACAGTGCGCTAATCACAGATTATCTACACCAATATCAATTCCCTGTCCCCCGATTTCTCAAGTCTCCGCAAGGAGATTGGGTATCCCCGTGGAAAGGGGGCTTGTGGCGCATGATGACTGCGTTGGAAGGCAGATCTTGGGCCAAATTCCCTTCTGTGGACTATGCCTATCAAGCAGGACAACTAATCGGCAAATTTCATCATCTGCTCCGGAACTTCGAGCATCAGTTTGCCTATCACTATGAAGGCTTCCACGACACTCCTAAGATTTTGCAGGAAGTACGTGCGCTCCCTCATCGATTCGAGGTCAAAACAGAACATCAGCACCAGATAGAACAGATCGCAGAAGCCATACAACCCTTATTCCTCCCCAAAGACATACCGACTTGGCTCATTCACGGAGATTTAAAAAGTAGCAATTTGCTTTTTGATGACCAAGGAAAACCGACAGGCTTGATTGATTTAGATACCTTGATGTATGCGCCTTTAGCCATTGAATGGGGAGACGCATTACGTTCATGGGGTACCTCTGGGCGACAGCTAAATCAATTTAATGTAGCTATTTTTGAACGCGCATTAGAGGGCTACTTTGCTAGCGGCATAGTCCTGGATTTTGCAGAAGTGGCCTATATCCCACAAGGTATTCAGCTCATTATCCTGGAGCTGACGAGCCGCTATATAGTCGACTACTACGAAGACAGCTATTTTGGCTGGAATCCAAATTTGTTTACGTCCCGCCAAGAAAATCATCAACAACGGATACAAAATCTGCTGGGACTCTATGAGGATGTCCATCAAAAACAAACACTTCTGCACAAGATACTGCAAGATCTGTATTCAGCGAAAAGTCCCCAGCCTCAGACCAATTGACTATTTCGAGTCGTTTGATCAGATATTGGACTTTGGACAAATCCAAAATTGACACTAGGGATAATGTCTCATTAGTAGATTTCACCTATAAAAACACTACCTGTAACATTTGTCCAAAGTCCAATCAGATAAAGACAACCTTCTTAAAATGATCAACCGCCTGCTCGAGAAGATATGGTCGGGATAGGCACATTATCAATTTCCAGGTGAAATTTTATGGCTTCCTACCTACAGCTCAAACGCTTCTTGTTAGGCGATCCTCTTCCTTCCAGTGCTCACTCCGAAGAACGATTAAGTAATGCCGCAGGATTAGCGGTTCTCTCTTCCGATGCCCTTTCTTCTGTAGCCTATGCCACCGAAGAAATTCTGGTGGTTCTAGTTTTGGCCGGATCGGGAGCTTTAAGCATCTCGATGCCCATTGCTGGAGCTATTATTTTGCTCCTATCAATTATTATTCTTTCTTATCGTCAGACCATTCGGGCTTATCCCAATGGCGGTGGGGCCTATATCGTGGCGCGGGAAAATTTGGGGCTTTATCCAGGGTTGATCGCTGGAGGCTCCTTAATGATTGATTACATTTTGACCGTGGCTGTTAGTGTTTCGGCGGGAGTAGCCGCTTTGACTTCAGCGATTCCCACGCTTTTTCCGCTACGGGTGGAACTATGCGTCTTCTTTATCTTTTTGCTGATGTTAGCCAATCTAAGAGGTCTACGAGAATCAGGCAAACTTTTTATGATTCCGACCTATACCTTCATTGTCAGTATCTTTTTGCTGATTGGCTTGGGCCTCTATCAGTCCTTCACCGGACAGGTATCCGAAGCCCCCGCCTTCGTGCAGGCACAAGAGCCCCTGGCCCTCTTTCTGATCCTCAGAGCTTTTGCCGCAGGATGTACTGCGCTGACGGGAGTAGAAGCGATCTCCGATGGGGTTTTAGCTTTTAAAACGCCTGAGTGGAAAAATGCCCGGATTACTCTGCTTTACATGGGCCTGATCCTCGGTAGCCTATTCATCGGAGTAACCTATCTGGCGAATATCTACCACATTATTCCAGAAGAAGGACAAACCTCCATTTCCCTGCTCGCTCGCCAAATCTTAGGAACAGGACCGCTCTACTATTTCTTGCAAGTCGCCACTTTCTTAATTCTGATCCTGGCCGCCAATACGAGCTTTGCTGACTTTCCCAGACTGTCCTATTTCCTGGCGCGGGATGGTTTCTTGCCCAGACAGCTCTCTTTGCTGGGAGACCGCCTTGTCTTCTCCAACGGCGTCATTCTCCTCAGCCTGTGTGCGATTGTATTGGTCGTCCTTTTTCAGGGAGATACGACGGCGATTATCCCCCTCTATGCCGTAGGCGTATTTACCTCGTTTACCCTTTCACAAACGGGGATGGTCCGTTACTGGTTCCGAGAAAAAACTCAAGGCTGGCAAGGCAGTGCCTTGATGAATGGGATAGGAGCACTGGTGACTTTTGTGGTTCTGCTGATTATTGCTGCCACTAAATTCCTGCTGGGTGCCTGGGCCGTAGTCGTGGC
>CASBPW010000064.1 GCA_949127685.1 Candidatus Sivonenia alaskensis PMM_0068
ATCCCCTCCCCACCCTGGCCCTACTAGAGCTTGGGGGTCTGTCCTTAGGCAAAGATTCTCTGAAATTTGTCCAGGGCTTACAAAATTCATCTCTTTTAACGATACTAGGCATCATTTCTGCTCTATTTCTGCTCTATGGCATGTGGGATGCCTATGCGACCGCAAAAAGCCAAAAATTCGATTATTTGTTACCTCCAGACAAACGCAATCGGATTGTCCAAAACTTAGGTGGTTCTTACCTCGGTCATTTATCGGTAATACTGCTTTTGGTTTTGGTCCCTATTCTGGGGGGAGCCAGTGGCGGTCGCCCTAGCCCTACACAACCGGGAGATGGACAGATACCGCCCATGGTTTTTGATATTGTGGAAACACCGCAAACACTGGAAGGTCATGGGAGCAGTGCTGAAGGCGCTAAAGACGGCATAGATAGCCTGAATAGCAAGGAGCAAAGAGAAATTCTCGCCTCTGCCAAGGGAGAAGGGGAATCCACCAAACCGCGCAAATCTAAACAAGCTAGACACAAGCAGGGAATTCCTCGTTCGTACAGCGACTATCTGTCCTACCGACTGAGAATAGATCCCGCTAGCTATGATTTTTATTTCAGTCAGCTCGGGCAAGACCAATGGACTGTGGTTCGCTATCGCATTGAAACGGATGGTTCTATTGCCTCCGTAGATATTTTGGAAGAACATACCACTGCTCCTCGAGAAGTCGCCCAAATAGCGGTGGATGATGTATACCGCATGGGCCCAGTCATTCCGCCGCCCACAAAGGGTAAAGCGATCGTGGTGACAGAACTGTTTTGGAGACAGGCGAAGATCGGACAAGAAGGAAGCTTGGAAAATCGTCTGAGCGGATTACCTGATGGTCGGATGATTGAACTGGAAAGCTAATCTATTTTTCTGTTTTAGCTTCAATAGATTTCAATAAGAGAGTCAATAACCATGCAAAATGCATTTTGTTATTCATCCTAATTTAGTCCATCGCTTCTTGAGCACGGCTGCGGAGGCTCAGAGTCCGTCCAGCCATCCTTTTAATCTTGAGTGATTTCCATGTGCGTCGATATACCTATCGCCCCTTACAAGCTGCGTGGTCGGAAGGAACGAGTTGGTCGATCTTTGTTGGTGGCATCAGGACTCGTTCCGTAGCGTCGAGGACTATTATCCGAAAAAGCAGGGCGTTCAGGCCTCGACCCTTGACCTTCTTGACGAGATGCTGCTGAAGTGAATGAACGGCGGCGTGGTTGAAGTCCTTCTTGTTTATCCGCCAAGATTTGTCTTACTTCTGGTTCAGACTTTTCTTTCAAATTCAGCCACAGGCGGTTCATATCTTCAAATTCTTCGAAGATATATCGCGTCGGCTTTGCTTCTTCTACAACCCCGTAGGCAACGACGAGGTACTGGCGACCGATGCGGTAACCCTGCAAAGTCAAACTGCCCAAGCATACCTGGCAGAGTAATAAAGTATCTTCCATACGACTCCTAACGGACGATGCGATGCAGTGCCAGCACGTGGGTAGACCGGACTATACCCTAACAGTAGCGCTTTCATGCATCTTTGGGCAGCACGAAACGGGAGTGCCCCCTGTACTACACACTAATTTTCTCTGCTGCCAAACGCATAGCCAAGCTGGAGTTACAAGTCTTTATCCCGATGGCACTCAATTTTTTCCAGTCTATAGTCAGCACTTCTATACGTTCTTCTGGATCAAGAGCTTGCCTTTGTTTAGAAATGACTCCCTCTGCCAAAAAAATATGCGTTCGAGCTGGTGACTTCGTGGGGCCAGTATAGACGGCATCCAAGAATGTCCAAATACCATCTCCGTAACCTGTTTCCTCCAAAAGTTCTCGTTGTGCTCCTGCCAAAGCCTCTTCCCCAAAATCCATAACCCCTCCCGGAAATTCGATCAGAACTTCTTTAGCTCCATGTTTGTATTGTTTCACAACGACGAAATCTCCTTGTGGGGTAATTGGAACAACTAGGGTATTGTCGGGAGATTCTATCCAATAGTAATCATCGATAATAGTCCCATCTGGCAGTTCACATATATCCTTCCGAACTTTCATCCAAGGGTGATTAAGGACATATTGAGAGCCAAGAATTTTCCAATGCATAGGTTAGCTCAGGTAAGACTTCATAGGATTGTGTAGAGATAAGACTACATTATTATCATCGGGAGGACAGTCATTGAATTGGGCAAAAAACATCTGGATGGATAACGGAAAATCAGGTAAAGAAAAATAAGCATTTCCCTCAGCTATCTTAGGCCAAAAAAAACGTAACTGGGGTGCAAATTGCTTTGCTTTCTCTAAAGAAATAGATAAAGGAGGAGATGTTAGGAGTTTAATCATATAGACATCGCTGAGAGATTTCATTCGCTCTAAAGAAACTGTATGTAAATCAGGCCACTGCTCTAAGGAAGTGACTTGATAAGATTTAATCCTAACCTTTTTCTCATCGATTTCACAGATCCTATAAGGATGCGGATAACTCACTAAAGACCCTGTGGTAATGTCATAGAGTCCCCTATGTTCTGCTATATCCTGCATATGAAAATGCCCTGTAAAAACCAGTTCAACACCATGGGCTCTGAGTAGGTGAACTAGCCGCTTACGCTTTTCGATGATATAGGCCTTGAGCATTGGGTGGCGGGCTTGGAGGGGAACATGTTCCAAAATATTGTGATGAACCATCACCATAACTAAGCTACCGTCCAGTTTTTTGAGTTTTGCTTCTAACCAACGGTATTGGTCATCATCAATAGCTCCTACAACATATCTTCTACCATTTATAAATTGATTGGAGTTTAGACCGATAAGATGAATAT
The DNA here is from genome assembly GCA_949127685.1 of Candidatus Sivonenia alaskensis PMM_0068. GTDB lineage: Bacteria > Cyanobacteriota > Cyanobacteriia > Gloeobacterales > PMM-0068 > Sivonenia > Sivonenia alaskensis. The sequence goes on from CASBPW010000064.1 coordinate 2,828, forward strand.
TGGGTGCCACTTCTGCCGCATAGTAAAGTTGATTTTCTTCATAACCAAAATTTTTATAAATATTCGGGAAATGCTTAAGTCCTGACCATTCATGGTTGGAGACCCAAGCGTGGGCATCATGATTGCCAGGGATAAGATAAGTCGGGTAGGGTAGGCTGTTTAATTTATCAACTAACCAAGCATGGTTTGTCCTTTCACCATTTTGGGTCAGATCTCCTGGGATCATTAGGAAATCTATGTTTTCTGACTGCAATGCCTCCAAGGCTTGATTGATGGCTGGTATACTGACTTCCAAAAAGTGACTGCGGCCTGGGTAGTCTTGAAGGGTCTCCGGGATTGTGATATGAGGGTCGCTGAGAATGCCGAATCGAATCACAAAGGCTTTCTCCTAATGTATGGGTAAACTTTTTCGATCCTAAACCATCTCTAGAGAATCCCTTGACTTCCCTTCAAATGTTTGAGAGGAAGGCGATAATGTCTAAAGAGTGCCAACTTGGATTTCCTGTGAATACTGTCAAAGATTACAAAGACACCGTCAATCTTCCACAAACCGATTTTCCTATGCGGGCCAACGCTGTGGTCCGCGAACCAGAAATTCAGGCTTTCTGGGAGCAAGAAGGGATTTACATACACCAAGCGGAACATAATCCTGGTGAGGTTTTTGTCCTCCACGATGGGCCTCCTTATGCGAATGGTAGCCTGCACATTGGCCATGCACTCAATAAAATCCTCAAAGACGCGATCAATCGCTACCAAGTTTTGCGGGGGCGTAAGGTCCGCTATGTCCCTGGTTGGGACTGTCATGGTTTACCCATTGAGCTAAAAGTCTTACAACAAATGAGTAAAGAAGAACGGCAAAGCCTTACGCCTCTCCAATTACGCAAAAAGGCACAACAGTTTGCTTTGAATGCCGTCTCAGAACAACTAACTGATTGTAAACGGTGGGCCATATGGGGAGATTTTGAGCATCCCTACAAAACCTTGGACCCGGAGTACGAAGCAGCCCAGTTAGGTGTTTTTGGCCAAATGGCGCTGAATGGCTATATCTACCGGGGACTCAAACCTGTTCATTGGAGTCCTAGTTCTCAAACTGCCTTAGCTGAAGCCGAACTGGAGTATCCAGAAGGACACATTTCTCGAAGTATCTATGTCAAGTTTCCTGTGGAATCGTTCGATTCATCTGTACTCCAAATCGGAAACACGGTTGATCGCCGTTTATATTTCGCCATTTGGACTACCACCCCTTGGACAATTCCGGGGAACTTGGCAGTGTGTCTCAATGGCGAGTTAGCCTATGCCGTGGTCACTGATGGAGAGGATTTCCTGATTCTCGCAAAAGACCGGGTAGCTCATCTAGAGCAGGTTTTGGGAAGAAGACTCCCCATCGTCCAAGAAGTATTGGGCGAAGAGCTCGCAGGTGTAGTTGCCCACCACCCTATCTATGACCGCCCCAGTCCAGTAATTCTCGGCGATCATGTCACGACAGAGTCAGGTACAGGTGTTGTGCATACGGCTCCAGGTCACGGGGTAGAAGATTTTGAAATTGGTAAAAAATACGGACTTGGTGTTCTTGCTCCGGTAGATAATCTGGGTCAATTTACGGAGGAAGCTCCAAGTTTTGTAGGCTTGAAGGTTTTGGATGAAGGTAATCAAGCGGTTATCGAATCTCTTCAGCAGAGGGGATTTCTTCTCAAAGAAGAAGCCTATAACCACAAATATCCCTATGATTGGCGGACTAAAAAGCCAACGATCTTTCGGGCGACCACTCAGTGGTTCGCCTCGGTAGAGGGGTTTCGAGAGATCGCCCTGCGGTCTATCGAAGCAGTGACTTGGATACCGGCTGTGGGAAAAAACCGGATCACGCCGATGGTGGCGGAGCGTTCAGACTGGTGTATTTCTCGTCAAAGAGCTTGGGGAGTGCCTATTCCTGTTTTTTATGACAGCGAGACCGGAGAGGCTCTTTTGACCGCAGAAACCATTAGCCATGTGCAGAAAATTGTTCGCCATCATGGTTCTGATGCATGGTGGGAGCTACCTACTGAAGAATTACTCCCTGAGTCCTATAGAAATAATGGTCGAACCTATCACAAAGAAACTGACATCATGGATGTTTGGTTTGATTCGGGGAGCAGTTGGGCTGCTGTCTTGGAGACACGACCAGAACTACATTACCCTGCAGACTTATATCTAGAAGGTTCTGATCAGCACCGGGGATGGTTTCAATCTTCCCTATTAACTTCAGCGGCTACCCGTGGTCAAGCTCCTTACAAAGCTGTACTGACCCATGGCTTTGTTTTAGATGAGCAAGGTCGCAAGATGAGTAAGTCTTTAGGAAATGTAGTCGATCCTAAAGTCGTTATCGAAGGAGGAAAGGATTTAAAGAAAGACCCTCCTTATGGAGCTGATATTTTGCGTTTATGGGTCTCATCTGTGGACTATAGCGCTGATGTCCCTCTAGGAAAAACAATTCTTAGTCAGATGGCTGATGTCTATCGGAAAATTCGCAACACCACTCGTTATTTGTTGAGCAATTTGTATGATTTTGATCCAAAAAATTATGCTGTTGCCTATGAAAATCTATCAGAAATTGATCGGTATATGCTGCATAGGCTTGCCCAGATTCAGCAGGAAGTTACACAGGCATTTGATAGCTATCAGTTTTTTAAATTTTTCCAAACGATCCAGAATTTTTGTGTAGTCGACTTATCTAATTTCTATCTCGATGTCGCAAAGGATCGGCTATATATCAGTGCACCGAATTCTGACAGAAGAAGAAGCTGTCAGACGGTTCTGGCGATTCTAGTAGAAAATATAGCTAAGATGATTGGCCCCATTTTATGTCATTTAGCGGAAGACATTTGGCAAAATATTCCTTATGGGACACCTGTTAAATCTGTATTCGAATCAGGTTGGGTAGAGGCAGATTCTAAATGGCATAATCCTAAGCTAGAAGAGTCTTGGCGCAAACTTTTACCTCTACGCGCCTTAGTGAATGGAACCTTGGAAATAGTTCGAGAAAGAAAGCTTATTGGTTCATCGCTAGAAGCCAAGCTTTCTATCTTCACACCAGATGAGGAATTAAAGAAAGAATTAGAGAGAATGCAAGCAGAATTACGCTATCTATTCATAACTTCTAAAGTGTTGCTATTAGATACAGAGCCTAAAGCAGGGACTGGTGAACTATATATTAATCTGCACCAAGGAAGTGAGCAGTCTTCCTGTGGTATAGATGCAACTGTCAGAGTGGATAAGGCAGAGGGATGCAAATGTCCCCGCTGTTGGAACTACTCCCTAGAGATTGGACCAACTATCCACCCTGACCAGCCTGATCTTTGTGAACGTTGTGTAGATGCTTGGCGTCAAATAGTTATATAAAGTGATGACTATTATATAACTCTAGTCTGCTGTCGAATTGTACTAATGAGTCGCTTTCCTCTCAGCGGCGATGTGTGGGCGCTGGAGAGAAATAGTTTAATCTTCTAACCTCCTTTAGGGGCCCCTGTGATTGTATTGAAGAGTACAAAGTATCTAACAGCATTATTGCTAATGTATTTATGTTGAGTTCACATGACTGCCTATCTCAAGTTCATCAAATTCACATGATTAGCCTATCTCAAGTTCATATGGAGTCAAACTGTTTTTTAGACTTAGTGGGTACACTATGGACAAAGACAGCATCTCCTAAGCTAGAGTCCCCTCCAGACAAGCATTTCTGGCAAACCTATGTTGTGTTTAATTCGGCCCACCCACTTCCCTGAAATTCAGCCCACTTCCCTAAAATTCAGTACTCTTACGGCTTGTTTAAATTGCTTATCTAATGCTAAGTTGAATGACATCGGTAGCACGTTATGGTTGATGTTATCCCGGAGGGTGACCATGTAAGTTGGAACGTAGTTACGTTAATGTAGTGAGCTCTGAAGGCTCACATCCACCGAAGAATAAATAGTCCTCACCTATTCCAATCTTCTTTGAGACAGTGCTTGAAGCTTTTCCTTCTAACGGTACTGAGGTACTTCTCAACACTCAGTCATTTTAGAGCTAAGCGTCCTGATTCTCTCCCTCACACACACTCAATTAGTCTAAGCTTCGACGGTCACCCTGATCTCAGCTCGGGCTAGGCCATCCCCCAACTACCATCAAAGGGGGTGGATTGCGGGATTAGTGTATCTAGACTAAATTGAACTCATCCTCACTCATTTTGGCAGATTAGGTTTGCTTTATATTCCTAATCGGTCCTACTCCAACCCACCCAAAAATGTTTACTTCTCTAGTCAGTACTTTCCAGCAGGAATGGCTGTAGTTGCTGGCTCTGAACATTTGCGCTGGGAAGAGGTATTTGCGCCTCTGTCTATAATGATGCCTGTGTAAACCCAGTTAATTTATTTTCCCTGTCTTCATCTTTATTTAAGGAACGCTTATGGCTGATATCTCTTCTCTTCCATACGTTTTTGCACGGCACAAGGTTCAGGCTCTTCTGGCTTTCTCAGTTGTCTTGGGTTCTTGTCTCGTCGCGGGAGCTCTAACCCCGGCTGAGTATCAGTCTGAAGCAAAGATTCTATTCCAGGATGGTGGACCTCAAGTGTCTGGCATCGAGGGAGTAGAAGACAGAAATGCATATAGTGCGGGCAGCAACCCTATTGAGAACAAGCTAGAACTCCTGCGTACAGAGCCTGTTTTAAAAGCGGCTATTGCTGCTAGGGCACCGCGGGATCCAAAAACAGGAGCTATTCTCAGCTCAGGTCAAATTCGGTCAGGAATCGTTACTAAGCAGATTCTTGGGACCGATATTGTGGTTTTATCCTACAAAAGTAGAAATCCAAACACTTCGAAAACAGTAGTCAGTGCAGTTTCCGAAGCTTTCGTCAATAGTCAGATCACCAATAATCGTTCCCGAGCTACTTCGGTTCGTGAGTTTATTGAGGGCAAGCTACCCGACGTGGAACGAACTTTGAAAGCTGCGGAGAGAGACCTCCAGAATTTTCAGCGGTCTTCAGGCTCTGTGGAAATTGCGGCGGAGGCTCAGTCTGCAGTAAATAATCTGTCAGCATTAGATGTCCAGCGGGGTAATTTAAGAGCAACCCTCAATTCCCAAAGCTCACAAATTGCTGACTTGCGCAGACAACTGAAGGGGAAGACTTCTAGCCAGGCTAGGACCGAAGTGGCGATCAGTGAAGACCCCGATATTCAGGCTATGCGGGCACAATTAGCCGCGTTGGATGCTGATATAGCTAAACAAGCAGGACGTTTGGGGCCAGAGAGCCCCCAAATGCAACAGCTGTTGCGTACACGTGAGTCTCTCCAATCCGCGACTGATAAACGTATTCGGGCTATGGGGGGTAAGAAGAATCAGAAAAATGTCAGGGTAGACCCTATCAGTCAGAATCTCACCACCCAGCTAGCAGACTTGGAAGTCAAGCGCAGTGGAACTGCTCAAGAACTGGCAACGGTGGAAGCCTCTCTTGCACAGTATGGCAGTAAAGTAAGAGACCTGCCCCAGCGACAAGTGCGGTATGCTCAACTATCTCGTAAGGTTCAGGTCAACAGCACTGCTTACAATATGCTGGCGAACAAGCTAGAAGAGGCAAAGATTGCTGAGGCTCAAGGGGTATCTAATGTGCGCATTATTGAGCCCGCCAGTGTTCCTACAAGTCCTGTGTGGCCAAACTTCTTTATCTTGGGTACTACGGGCACGGCAGCGGGCCTAGTGGCTGCTATAGGTGTCGTTGCCATCAAGGAGGCTTTGAGCAGAAAAATTCTTTCTCAGCAGGAAGCTCAACATTTACTGGATCTCCCAGTTCTTGCTTCCTTGCCCTGGGTCTCAACCCGCTCAGCCGATGCCCTAGGAGCTTGGAATCAGGAAGCCTATCGTATGTTGTGCACGAACTTATTCTTCCTAACCAAGGGAAATGAGTCAAAGATTCCCCTTACGGTTATCAGTAGTGCTATTCCCAATGAAGGGAAATCAACGGTGGCGACTCGGCTGGCATTGTCAATGAGTCAAGCTCAGCAAAGGACTTTGCTGATTGATGCAGACCTCATCCGTCCATCTCTGGGAACTATTTTCTCCATGAAAGACTCCCTTGGATTCTCAGAGTGGCTCCATCAGTGTTCTACTGGTCTTCAGAGTAGTGATAAGGTCCATCCAATTACCCGCTATATCCGCCCCACAGCCACTCCAAATCTTCACGTGCTACCTGCTGGTCAAATGTTGCTTGAAGATTCCGCTGGTTTTCTCAGTAGCCAAGTCCTCGACATATTGCTAGAGCAACTGGCTGGTTCCTATGACCAGATCATTGTCGATACACCCCCCTTGGCGGGACATGCTCATGGCTATTTGTTTGGGGCGAAGGCAAAAGGCGTTCTCTTAGTTGTTCGTCCTGACTACTCAGAACAAGAACCTTTGGTTCGAGTCAAGCAATCTTTAGAACGCAACAATATTCAACTCTTGGGCGTCATTATCAATGGCGTCAATGCGCGTAAAGAACTGGCCTACAGCTACGACTATTACGGCCGAGGAAAAGAGAAAGATCTAACCCTCGCCTTGCCCCCGTCTAAAGATTAGTTAGTCTTGATTCAGTACATTTCCACGATTTAAGGTAACAGAGCATCGCCATGAAAAAGATTTTTGTTTATCTTTCTGTTGGTTTGGTTTTGGGTCTTTCTAGCCCTGTCTGGGCGGGAGGAGGGCCAGAACCGACCTTGACTTTGAATTCTTCAGTTACGCTCCAAAGTTATCGGCTACGCAGTGGAGACCAAATCCATGTAGACGTCTTCGACTTCCCTGAGCTCTCTAAAGACCAAATAATTTTGCCCGATGGAACCATCA
>CASBPW010000065.1 GCA_949127685.1 Candidatus Sivonenia alaskensis PMM_0068
ATAGATTTTTTCTGCAACTATCTCTTTTGCTGTGACGGCTTCTCTAACTAAAATTTGTTCCATCTCTCGAACCCCTTAAATACCTATTTCAACAAACAACTTGGGCCAAACCCCAACACCGAAAAATTGTTTCTTTATATTGTTATAATCTTTTTTTATAAGCGGGGATCATCTCTGGGCAGAAATTTGAAGAACTTTATATTTGCATCTATCTAAAGAAATATGCTAGAGAAAAAAGTTCTTAAATCCAAGGTAAATAATTATTGATTAGACATCCATATTTGTTACAAATGAGTTACATAAACCTTTGACTATGGTATGGCTGTAATTCTTGCCCTTGAAACCAGTTGTGACGAAACGGCCTGCGCTATCATCCGAGACCGCGAGGTCTTGGCTTCTGTGGTGAGTTCTCAGATTGAAGTGCACAAGCGATACGGAGGGGTGGTCCCGGAAGTAGCTTCTCGGCAGCACGTCTTGACGATCAATCCGGTTATTGAAGAGACCTTGGCTACCGCTTCTATCCGGTGGGAGGCCATTGATGGTATTGGCGTGACCTGTGGGCCAGGTCTAGTCGGTTCTTTATTAACAGGGGTCATGGCTGCAAAGACCCTCGCCTGGATTCACCAAAAACCCTTAATCGCAGTCCATCATCTAGAAGGGCATCTGTACTCCGCTTTTTTGACACAACCTGCGCTAGAGCCCCCCTTTCTATGCCTTTTGGTCTCCGGTGGACATACGATGCTGATCCATATTCGGGACCATGGGCATTATGAAATATTGGGACAAACCCGTGATGATGCAGCAGGTGAGGCTTATGACAAGACGGCGAGACTTCTAGGCTTGCCCTATCCAGGGGGACCAGAGATTGATCGCTTAGCGAAAGAGGGTAATCCCCGAGCTTTCGCTTTCCCCAAGGGAAAAGTAGACCATCCCTATGACACGAGTTTCAGTGGATTGAAGACGGCGGTAAGACGGACCGTGGAGCAACTAAGGTCTCAACGGCCTAGTGAGGAGTTCCCCTTATCTGACCTTTGTGCCAGTTTCCAAAAGGCCGTGGTAGAAGTCTTGGTAGAGAAATCTATGCGTGCGTTGGAGCACCTCAATCTGTCTACGCTAGTAGTCTGTGGAGGCGTGGCTGCTAATCGAGGATTACGGGCAAGACTTGAACAGGAATCTAAACAGCGGGGAGCTGCCGTTGTTTTTCCCGCTTTTGCCTACTGCACCGATAATGCCGCGATGATTGGGTGCGTGGCTGCGCAGAAATATAAGCAGGGATTGGTTTCTAACTGGGACATAGGGGTATTCTCTCGTATGGAGCTAGAGCAGACGTCTTCGTTGTATTGCTGTAATCCTGAAATAAGGAAGTTGTAGATACGAAAACTTCAAATATTACGCAGACCGGAGGAGAAGATTTATGCTGGGGAGATGATGCTTTCTACCCAAGCCCCTACAACCCTGAGTGAAAAATTAACCCAACTCCAGGCGGTATTGGGAAATTTGGACCGCTGTGTGGTTGCCTATTCCGGGGGCGTGGACTCAACCTTGGTCGCTAAAGTGGCCTACGCTGTTTTGGGTGACAAGGTCTTGGCGGTAACGGCGGTCTCACCCTCGCTGATGCAGGAAGACCTGGATGAAGCGATAGACCAGGCTCAGATTATTGGGATTCGCCATGAAATTATTGAAACCCATGAATTAGATAACCCTGATTACGCTAGGAATCCCGCCAATCGCTGCTACTTTTGCAAGAGTGAACTCCACGGTACGTTAGGGCCCTTGGCACAAAGCTTGGGCTATAGCATCGTCGTCGATGGAGTCAATCTGGATGATTTGGGAGATTATCGACCAGGGCTTCAGGCAGGAAAGGAGAAAGGGGTATTTTCTCCCTTGGCTCAGTGTGGCATCACTAAGTTAGAGGTTCGCCAGCTTTCTCAACTCCTGGGTTTGCCTTGGTGGGACAAGCCAGCTATGCCTTGTCTGGCTTCCCGTTTTCCTTACGGAGAGGCGATTACCCAGGAAAAACTACAGCAGGTGGGGACCGCTGAACGCTACTTGCGCAACCTCGGTCAACGGCACTTTAGAGTGCGTTCCCATGGAGATACGGCCCGTATTGAGATAAGCCCGGACCGCATCCGTCAGTTTGTCCTTGAGGTAGACCTTCCAAAACTGGTCATCGTCTTTCAAGAGGCTGGTTACCGCTATGTCACGTTGGACCTGGAAGGCTATCAATCCGGCAAACTGAATCGAGTCCTAGCCCTCTAGAATTACGGAGCATCGGGTGCTTCAAAACAAGGTAGAGTGAACAACTTTTGGTTTTTGCTTTTGCGCGTGGTTCGCAAGAGGTCTGCAAAAGTGGTCAAAATGGGGTGCGCAGGAGAATCTTCCGAAACTGCCTGAAGATGATCCTGGATTTCCAGTTCAATCTGTCGGAGGTCCGCGCCCTGTTGCAGTGCCATCAGTCTCATGCCTGCCTCCAAAGGAATCCAGACCAGGCCAGTGAGCGAAGGTAGCCAATCATTGCTTCCTAAAACAATCACTTTGCCATCATCCAGGGGAAGAAAGTGGAAGGCTTCCAGAGAGGGAACTGACGGCAAAGAATCTTCGGGGAGGGTACTTTCCGCATTGGTTAATTCTGCCAATTTCACCACAGCCCTGCCCAAGTCATCATCCACCGCTTTGAGCAAGGCTACGGTTTCTAGGGGGAGTGTCAAGAAGAAATTGTGGGTCGGACCCTCAAATTTACGAGGACGTCCGCTCTTCTTATGGGCCTTGGAGACCCGGTCTTGAATTTTTTCTTTCTTAGCCACAAGTGAGTAGTGAAACCGTGCCCAAAGTATTACATGTTGCTGGAAGATTTTGGACGATAACATCGGATAGATTTTACAAGGCTAGAACCTAACCTCTGTCACTTGCTCTATTTGGGGGACAAGAGTTTTATGGCTAGGACGGGGGAGTTGGAATTGCTAGGTTAGTCATGGCAACAACATAATTTTTGGAGGTACACCATGCAGTCCTGGGCCTCAGAGGAATTGAGAGACGCAGATCTCGGGGATGTCCGTCTCAACAAACGCTTGGTTTATATTGTTG
>CASBPW010000066.1 GCA_949127685.1 Candidatus Sivonenia alaskensis PMM_0068
GATTTCGTCTATAGACGATACGACGAATAAACGATTTAGTCTAATCGTCTATTAACGAAAAACTACAATCGTCTCATACTATATTTATCAAATTCGTTATTTCGTCTATTCGTCTACGGAAAACGGCTACCACACCATCGGGGCTGATTGGTGAAGATAGAGCGACAAGAAAGCCATAGCACATTGGCAGGTAGATGCTCACTGCCTGGCGTTCTGCAAAAGGAACGGAAAGCACTCCGATTTTAGATAAGATTTCGTCAATAGACGATTAGACGAATAAACAATTTAGTCTAATCGTCTATTGACGAAAAACTGCAATCGTCTCATACTATATTTATCAAATTCGTCCTTTCGTCTATTCGTCTACGGAAAAGTGCCCTACCCCATGAAAACTATTGTGATTCTCAACAGCAAGGGCGGCGTTGGGAAGTCCAACATCACTCGGCACCTAGCTGTTGCTGCTGAGCAGGAAAGCCCTGGAATGGTCGTTTTGTGTGATACTGACCCCCAAAGCTCTTTGGCGGACTGGTGGAACGCCCGCACGTCCGAGACTCCACCCCTAGCCGTGATCGGCGTTGCTGAGTTCGCTGACAAGCAACCGGTCCTAGCAAGCCGCTTTCAGTACCTATTTTTTGACACGGCCGCTGCCGATGCCAAGCAATACGGCGATATTTTAAAGTCGGCTGATCTAATCGTGATTCCAGTCGTGCCCAGCCCGGACGACGTGCGGTCGCTCAATCGTTTGACGTTGCCAGTAGTCAAGGAAAGTGGCCGACCGTTCATTTTCGTGCTGAGCAAGGCACGCCTGGCGACGCAGCTTCTGGTGTCCACCATGGCCGCGCTTTCGGAACATGGCACCGTCTGCCAAACCATCGTTCAGCAGCGGGAAGGGTATGCTAAAGCAGCTTTCGCAGGATCGACGCTGCTGGAGGACGAGCCAAGTGGTAAGGGGGCGGAAGAGATTCGGGAATTATGGAACTTCGTGAAATCACGAATAGACGAAAAGACGATTTCGGCCAAGAAGCTGAAGGGGATGCTTCATGTCTAAGAAAGCACCGCTGGATATGTCGAGCCTGTTGGCGGCAAAAGGGCAGGGGGCTCCTGCCAACGATGCGCCAACCAGACCGATCATCACGGAAACGGACAGAGACGAAACGACGAATAGACGAATAGACGAACATAAGACGCCATCTAGTGAATTCGTGAACCTAGGCTTCAAGGTCCCGAAGGAGTTCCGGCACCGTCTACGCAAAATCGCGGCGGCGAAAGACATCACCCTAGTCGAAGTTCTACGCGAAGCTGTGGATCTTTACGAGAAAGCGAACAGCGCACATCAGTAAAGTCCTGGCTAGTTCATGGCTACACGGGATTGTTCAAATGGGGGTAACCCTTTCCTGATAGCTATGGTAAGAACACCGTAGCTCCTTGGGCAAAAGTGTTGCCATCCAACCCGGTGCCTTGAACCATGTCTCGGTTAATGTATACAGTCAGGCATCGCCGCATTGATTTCTTAGCCTGTTTCCATTACTGATGACCATCCTTCGCTTCCCCCCGCAGGCAATCGCCCAAGCCCAAAGCGTCCACCTAAGTGACAGCCTCTGGCACCGTTACTTTAGGGCCAAATAAGTTTTGCAGAAAGCAGAAAGTAGTACAGTTGAGCAGTCGCCATGGTCTGTAACTTGGTAGTTTCTAGTTTTAGAGTTTTGACTTCACCCTGAGTCTCATTGAGGCTGGGGGAGCCATAGTCAAGCCACGGCGGGCCGGGAGGAGAGGACGGGGCCGAGGGAGCGTCAACTCAAAGTCCTGTAATAAGGTTGCCACACTGAGCTTGAGTTCCATCATCGCCAGAGCTGAGCCAACACAACGTCGATGGCCGCCACCGAAGGGCAGATACTCATGGGGGGCAAATTGACGTTCCCAAAACCGCTCAGGGCGAAATTGCTTGGGCTCAGGATAGATGTCTGGGCGTTGGTGAATGATATAAGTTGCAGGCATTAAGGCGGTTCCCGCTTCGAAGGAATAGCCAGCAAGGGTCATTGGTTCGAGCAACACCCGCGCAAATGCTGTTGGTGTAATCGGATAAATCCGCAGAGTTTCCTGGCAAACGGCTGTCAGGTAGGGTAACTGCGCGGTCGCCATCGGGTCAGGATGGGGACCTAGCTCTGCCAGTTCAGCCCGTAGTTTCCTTTGTACCTCTGGTAAATAGTGAATCCAGTAGAGCATCCAAACCATGGCTGAGGCAGTGGTCTCGTGCCCGGCCAATAGAAGGGTGACGAGCTCGTCATGGAGTTCTTCGTCACTCATTGCTTCACCGTTCTCATCTCTGGCCTGGAGTAGTAGGGTCAGGATGTCGGTCTTTTCGTCTGGTTTAACCCCTGGTTTCTCCAGGTATTGACGGCGATCGCGGATTTCGGCGTAAATTAATTGCCGCACCTGTTCTCGTAGGTGGATAAATCTTCCCCAGGGGCTCCAAGGTCCCCAATCTTTCTGCAGAGACGGGAAAAATAAGAAGCTTGAACTAATTGGATAGGCAAAGGAGTCAAGCATGGTGCCCATGAGCCGTTGAAGTTGGGATAAACGAGCCCCTTCTCGCAGACCGAAGACTGCTTGCAGAATGACCCCCAAGGTAAGTTCTTGCATGGGTGGGCGCGCCACAATTGATTGACCCGGTTGCCAGGTGGCACTTACTTGACGAGTGATGTCACAAATGAGCTGCGCATAGGCACGCAGGCGATCCCCATGGAAGGGAGGCATCAGAAGCTTACGTTGACGTTGGTGGGGGTCACCATCGAGCAGTAGGATTGAATGTTCACCCACCATGGTCTGAAGAACTCCATTACTCCTTCCTGTAATTACTTTGGTGGCATCTAACATGAACAGCTCTCGCAGTACATCGGGGTCACCCACATATACCAGCGGCACTTCGTTCTCGCCGCCAACCTTGAACATGGGACCATAAAGCCGAACGTTATCATCCATATACCCCGTCGGCTGCAGAATTAGGCGGAAGATCCGCAGTATGCGTCTCAGTCCCCGTGCTTTAGGACCATCGAGTTCTCGATGCTCTGGGCGATTGGATTGGGCGGCAGTCTCTAGAACCTTAATCGTCATCACGCTTATCCTGATATTGGACCTGTTCATTTGTCCTGAAGCTAACTACGATCATAAGTGATGCCATGGTTCAAGGCAGCAGGTTGGAAGGTACCACTTTTGGGTAAACCTAATGGGCAAAAGGGTTACCCTTCAGCCTGGTGCCTTGAACCATGCCCAAAATCCATAGTCACTGCTAACCGAACCGGAGCAGAAGAATCCCTTTCTTCTTCAGGTATTTGATAGAAAATAATTGGAAATGGCGACCCATACTGCTTAAGGCAAGCGACCAATAAATATTCACTAAATTCGAGCAGATTACTAAGGATTACCTCCAAATCGGGAAGTAGCAATGTGGGGTTATCATTATTTAGGTGCCAAGTAGGAGGAATAATCTGGTGCGCTCCTGATTCTTGGGATTGAGCAACTTGGTAGTTTTCTACATACAAACGGCCTGCGTGTCCACCAGGATGTTCAATAGCATTTTGATGGTTCACAACATATTTAATCCACTCTTGATCTGACTTTAGTAAAGTAGGTAGAAGTGCATCCTGACCAAACTTGGCCGTAGCCCATTCCGATATTTGTTGATACTCGCTATAGTCAAATTTTTCATTAAAGAACGGTTCAAATAACAATGCCAGGTCTCTCAAAGCAGACTTGGCATTATGAAGATATGTTTCTACATCTTCTTGCAATTGGGTTATGTGAGGAAGGTCTAGTATGCGTCCGTCAGATTGGGTCTTTATTCCATTCTCTTGTATTTCCGCATTAAACTTATCAATTTTGGAGGAAATACGATTCACTACTTCCAGGCATCGGATAAGACGCGGCTGAAACATAGAAAAGAAAATCTCAATTATTCGCTCTTTCTGGGGCTTAGGGATTGAGAAAGGCTGCAGCAAGTTACTTACTTGCACAGATGTTCGAGCAACTATAGGATTCTCAGTCCCATAATCTGAAATCTTTTTGAGCATGAATTCCATACTGCGTGCTCCCTACAAAACCTAATAAGCTAACTACAGCATACTAAACAGTTAGTCCCCCTGTGTATTGCCCCTAACCAATAGGGAAAAGAAAAGCTCGGTGTGTCTTTTGGTGGGGAACTAAGGATTTGCGAGCTAATAGCCCTTTTCAGGAAATAAGGTAGAAGTTCTGATTGTGTAAACCCCCGTTATCTCTCCTTAGACAAGGCTATGCAGGGTATTGATATCCTTCTTGGGTCGGTGCATCCGTGGCTCCCTACGTGTTCAGCTTGCTGGGTGCTAGCTTCGCTTACGCGTGGCTTATGGCCTGCCCAGAGCGCTAGGCGCACGCTATGCGAACGCGCCATACATCTAAGCAGGCTTTTGAGTGGATACCGGACAGTTGCACTTGAGGTCGCTTAGCTCCGGCTTTTAGAGAGGGGGTATTTAGTGCTGATAAATTTCTCTGATTCTCACTTCATAGCCTGTTTGAGAATCCGGCTTTGTTTTCTATGATAGTGGCGACTTAGTCCAAACCTTCTTCTGGGGCAGTATTTGGACGCTCATTGCTGGCATTCCTGCTGACGTTGCCACAGGCTGTGGGTTAATGTGAAGCTTGTGGGATTTTATTTTCTATGTGCGCTTATTCAGCCTATTGGGATTCCAGGTGCTGAGATAATTTTCTAAGAAAGCTTGTTCTTGCGGACAGTTCGGTAAAGTCTCTGGCGTAGGAACGACAGACTTATCCACTTCATCGGAAAGTACAGGCTGGCAATAACGACAAAGGTTAGAGCAATGACTACCAGGGGCCTTTTCATAACAAGGTCACTCAGGAGATCACTCGCGAGGTTATGAGGCTGCGTCAGCAAATCCCAGCTGTTAAATCTTTGGAATCTCCCAAGGTAGATCCCAAGGGCACTCAGGCCGTGGATTATAAATTCTGTCAGCAGAATCCACCGTTTCCATCCTTGGCTACTCAGGTAATGACCTAGGTTTATCAGAGAAAGAACATAGGCTTCAAAGCCAACGAAAAAAAAGATGAGATAGGAAGGGAGAATAACCAGGGTAATCAGGTAAACCGAGGAATAACGGTGCACATCTTCAATCAGGTGAATGACATCTGTCAAAATATAGGGCGCATTGGGCAAGAACGCTAGAAATATCAGGGCTCCAATCCACCAAAGTACTGTGTGCGGGCGAGTTCGGCGGAATAGCCAAATACTGAGTCCTAACGGAATCAGCGCGAGAAACAAGTTCCATGCCATCCAATCAAGATTTCTATAAAGGGCCTCTGGCAAAGAGGGTAGCCAATTCAGCAGTTGAGATTTCATGGACTAAGTACATGCATCAGTTTGCAGTTTGGTGAGGGATAGATTTATGATTCCCGATCGTGAGATGGCGGCATCTATAGGGTAGATGGCTAAAATTTAGTGTCCTTCCTATGCCTGAAAACCGCTCTATTGGACTAATGGACTAAAAAATTGCGTACGTAAAAATCTAGGGAGATTTTTGCAGCGAGAAATACAGTTCTAGCACGTTCGTAAATGCAAAAAGAACAGCCACGCTAGACCGGGATGCGCTGTAAAGCTACCGGTAAAATGCCACAGAACTCCGCCTCCGCGTGTCGGGCAGCGGGAAATCTGGAAACCCTGGACTGATGCGGAAAAGAAGCAACTAGCGGCGAAGACTGACCAGGATGCCGATTTATTAAGCTACTGTCTGCAAACGGCTCGAAAGAAGTTCGTTGATAGTGGCTTAGTGGAAAGTGAGGAGTTGGCTTGTGCCTTGACTTCCGTTTCGTTCTCTCACTGGAAATATTATTGAAGCCTATGCCCCCAGCAAATCTGTTCAAAGTATTTCTAGGAACTTTTATTGATTGCGTAACATCCAATCTATAGAGAAGCCAGAAATGCCTTGGATAGAAATTCAACACCACTAAGGTTAGATTAACTGCCTATAACAACACTTGTGCCACTTTTGGCGGACTAAACGATGTTGACGAGTATATGAAACACCTTCTGCTTATAGACGATGACACCCGATTTCTACTCCTGATGGGAGATTATTTGGAGGAGCAGGGTTATCAATTAAGTCGGGCAGCTAGTGGAAAGCAGGGTATCGAAGTCGTTAGTCGACTTGCGAGAGAGTCACTTCTCCCAGACTTAATTATTTGTGACGTGGTGATGCCCCAAATGGATGGGTATGAATTTGTGTATGCACTGCGAGCAATGCCTAGTTGTGAATTTCTTCCTGTTATCTTCCTCTCCGCAAAAGGCGAGGTCAATGACCGGATTCGAGGGCTTAAGGAAGGAGGAGATGCCTATCTGGTAAAATCCTTTGAACCCGATGAATTGGTGGCCTTGGTCGAAGCTATACTGCGCCGTTCTGAGCATACGCAAACCTCAAGCAATCGCCAAGAAGGATGGCGAAATTTAGGCGAACCTGCCATCGTTATTCAATTTGATGTAGAACTCACCACAACGGAAGGTAAAGTACTTTGCTATGTGGCCCGTGGCCTTTCCAACAAAGAGATCGCAAACGAAATGTGCGTCTCTCAACGGACTGTAGAAAGCCATGTAAGTAATATGCTCCAAAAAACCACGTTGACTAATCGTACGGAGTTAACCCGTTGGGCCATTGAAAGTAGACATATTAGAGATTAGGTCGCTTGGGTAGTCCCCACTCCTCTATAGAGTGGGGCAGTTTACGGCTCAAGTTGATTCATCTGTCTTTGAGCAGAGGCCAAGATATTTGCAAGGTACTTCTCGGAGTTTGTCTGTACTTGGGCTTTGGGACTTTGAGCAAGAATTTTCAAAATAAGACTCCTCGAAATTTTTTTCTTGAGCGCGGCCTGAGCGATTTCAATATCTGACGGCTCACGCCCCAAGCATTTTCTAGCTTGATTTTCAAATTGCTCAAACAATGCACGAGTCCTATCTACCTGTGGTTCACTGCTCTCTCTATTCGGTCCAGACGGGCGCTTAGGTTGCTGGTCTGTATCTTCGCTGGGGGAAAGATCCACAAAGATAGTAGTACCAGAAGACTGGTTAACAGGGACATTATTATAAACACCAGGCCCAGGAGCCACGGCTTGAATATCCACTTCAGGTAAGTCCCCACTTTCTCTTGCCTCGAGATCTGCTCGGTCAGGTTGTAGATTGATTGCTCCAAAGTCTTGCTGACTTCCATTTTTTCTTTTGCTAGCTTCGCTGTATTCTGTTCCAGAAAGCTCTGTGTATCCTGGCTCTGAAGGCTGATCTGCTCGGTCAAGTGGTCCAACGTTTTCAAAACCGCTTTCTCTACCTCTGGCTTCTGGAGTTCTTTTGTCAGGGTTCCCTGTGTGTTGACTAGGTTGTTGATAGCCCCGGTCAGAGTCAGCAATTCGTTTTGGCGTTGATCGTGGATTATGTTCAGAACCTGCTCTATTTGTTCCTGCCGCTCGTTGCAATTCGCCGACCAGTCTTTCAAGGTTTGCAAGTGACTCTGCATGGACAGAATCCCTGCATTCTGTCCTGAATGCCCCTCTAGGTACTTTGTCATCACTTCCAATAGAGATTTCAGGACATTCTGCGTTTGTTTGTGTTCTGAAAGCAGCTTTTCCTGATCGAACTTCATTTGTCCTAAATCCATTTCTATCTGCTGTAGAAGTGGATTGTTGTTCTCCTCTGGGTATTGTTTCGGCCTGTCTTCTTGAGGGAACGAGGTCTGCTCGTCTATCGGTTTTTTCAAGTTGTCTATTTTCTGTAATAGCGTAGCCTCTGGATTCTTGTCTGCTTGCTCTAAGGATAATATTTCTGTCTCTTGATGGTTCATAATTGACTCCTAAATATTTCTGTAGACCACTCCAACTAAAAGCTTTTCCAAGGGAAGAGCCTCTCACAGCATGATTCCCTAGGCGATAGCTAATACCCTTTACTTCTCCCCCTGGAGACTCGTAAACTGAAATGCCAACCCCCTTTCTTTCCAATTGAGTAAAAAAGCTTTCTGCTGTACGAAAATTGCTCGCTAAATCAATAATAGTGTTCTGTAAAATGTGCTTAGTGCTTGGTTTACCATGTTGCATCATTTCACGTTCTTCTTTCTGAAGACCACGGATTAGAGGCTTTATATTACTTGTTTTTTCTAAGCTATATTCTGCTTCTAATTCTCGACATATTGCTTTGCCACGCTCCCAATTATTCTGGAGATTTACCGTTCGTCCATCCAGCATCACTTGATTAGCAATGACATGTATATGTGAATGTTTAGTATCATAATGTCGAACAAAGATAGCTTGAGTCTTTTCCAAATCCCAGCCCATTCGTTTTAAAAATTGCTCAGCCATTTCACTCATATGATTATTTGATATTTCCTCACCTTGTCTAAATGAAATAGCAAGGTGATATACCGGCTTCTGTACCCGACTACGGAAGCATAAATGTTGGCTTCTATCAAACTCTTCAGTGAGTTCTTTCAGTGAATTTCCAGACATTGTGCCACCAACAATTTCAGGTTGCTTATGTTTCTGAAAAGCATAATTAAGAACTCCTGAAAAGCTTATTCCTCTTGATTGCTTCCCAGTCATAGACCCCTCGCTTGATGCTGGTCAACGCCTATCAACTGCTCGCGAGTGCTCTTAATGAGCATCACCGTATCGCGTAATAAATCAACAGGAAAAGCATCTAGCTTCCCCTGGTTCATCGCTTTGATAGCTTGATTGAGCAGGTTCCCAATCCGTCCCAACTGGGTATAGGTCTTTCCAGTAACCTCCGGGACCTGAACTACCGCAGGAAATTTACCATGACTACGTAGAACGCAACGACGGCCATAATCGCTCGGGTTCAGCCCTACCCTGGCCGCTTCTTTCTTGATGTCGGCCAGCTCGGACGCTGAAACACGGAACTGCAAGCGGAGATCCCTACTCTCCTTGTCATCTGAATATTCTTCCCGTTCATCCATAAAGACCAAGACGGGGTACTCGCTCCTTGAAAGGAGAATGTGCCGGATATAGGAACTCCGGTCGAGTCTTTCTTCCCGAGCCCAGCGATCTATCTTCGCTTGGTCCTCCGCTTCAACTTCAAACTCAATGCGTTTTCTCGCCAAAACTTCACTCTCCCTTCCCGGAAAATCTCCGGGTACCGTCGCACAAAGTCATAACTTGCTTACTGCTTAGCCCTGAACGCCGTCGCCCCCCGTTGAATTAACTGAAAAAGCTGGGAGTTTACGCCACTATATTCTAAAATAAGTTTGTAAAAATTAAATATTGAATAAATAAATATAGACTATTAGAGCATAGAAGGATACACTACATGCCATGTCATGTCATGCAATGTCATTACAGGAAAGGCTTATGAGAAAGATGGTTGAAAAAGTGGTTGGCTTTGACGCGGGTAGTACGGCGTGCAAGCTTTTCGACGGCGATAAATTCCTCCTGATTGATTCAGTAATGGCTGAAGAGCCTCTCCAGGCGCGTTCGCTTGACGCAGGGGATTTCCTAGAAGAGCGAAGGGTGATGCCTTCTGAAGGAATAACATTGAAGGTCCGGCGTTCTGAGATTGGGCCAACCTATCTCCTTGGGGAAGGCGCACACGAGGGGCATAATCCACGTTCTTTAGCGGATGGAGCGAAGGATGACGCTGATGTTCAACTTTTTCTTGATGCAGGTTTGTCCACCCTAGAGCCAGAGGCCCAAGAGATAAGAGCGAAGGTCGTTTCTCATTGCCCGATTAATGAATACCTTGAAGGGGTCACAGGCCCATCTTTAAAAACGCTTTTAGAAGGTCATAGGACTCGGTGGATAAGTGGTCGGAAGGTTGAGATCCATGTTGAAGTTTTAGAAATTGGGCCAGAGGCAATCGCCGCCTTATATTTTCTGGCCGCTCGCCGTGAATTGAGAACGGGTAACGGGTACATGGTCCTCGATTTTGGGGGACGGACGTTAGACGCTGCCTATGTGCTCAAAGGATTACTTCAATCTCGGTATTCGAGACACTTCGAAGGTGGCTTGGACGGTGCCCTCGTCGATGCCGTCGCTGGATATCTAGCGCGTAACGGAGTTCATGGAGTAGATAGGTCTCGCATCCGTGGAGCTATTGCAAATGGCTCAAACGAATACCAAACAGAGCATCAGCAGGTCTTTCATTTTGGAAGCTTTTTAGAAGAAGCAGAAGAAGAGTATGCGCAAGCAAAACTCAAGGACATTAGCGCACTCTGGCGTGGTGTTCCCGCAGAGCAAGTGATTATCCAGGGAGGGGCTGCGACCCCAGCCATTATGTCTAAGTTACTCCAACAATATCCAAGAGCCACGGTCATTCCGCAGGCGTTAGCGCGACATGCAAATGCAATGGGACTTTACTATCGAGCTGTCAAGCTCATTGAGCGGTCGAAGAAAACTAAGGAGGCCGTGAGTGCCTAAATCAGCAGGATGCCTCGCTGAAAGTGCAGACAGTCTTCAATTTCGTCTAAACCTTGAAAAAGAAGATGAGCTATTGCTGCAATTGATTCGAATTTTCTTACTTAATACTGCTCCACAGCAATGTGCGGGGAAGTTCAAGGAAATTCTAATAGAGGGCCTTAGAGGCTCAGAGCTACATGTACAAGCTCTTACTTGGCTCAAAGATGAAATACCAGGTTTGAAGGACTGGGAAAGGGAGAGAATTTGCAACCGGATTCAGGGGCTTAATACAGAATCATTGAGTCCTGGATTACCAGATCCAGTGACTCACCCAAGTACAGATTTTCCTGTTGCCTACCAAGGGCAAAGGGTGCAAAAAAATTCTGTAGCTTTGCCGGAAGAAGAATTCACGGGCGATTTCGATTTAGCAGGGTTCATGTAACAGATTGCAAACAAAAGGCAGGGAATTAAATGAATGAGCAGTATTTAGAAATTCTGTATAAATTCAAAGCAGACATTCCAGTTGTATCAGTCAGTGGACCTCTTCCAGAAGTCCCGCGCATAGTTAGAAATATCAATGACATGGTGGCAATCGAGCTATCCTTACCTTTCTATCAGTGGGATACCGCTAGGGGATTTAAGGATTTACCAGAGTCATGGAATGAACAGAGCGATAGGCAAACAGACATTCTGGAAGTGCTGAGGCATTTAGAAAGCAATAAACCAAAAGGAATATTTGTACTTCTTAATCCCCCTTTTACAGGTGATGATGCTTCTGTGATGACGCAAGCCATTCAGAATCTATTTTTCTCCCTTAGAGGGTCTCGCACATACATCGTTTTGCTAGCGCATGAGGTTTTACCAGAAGGCGTTACAGAAATAATATTTAATCTTGAAATTCCGCTTCCCGCTCAATCTGGAGTGAGAGAAATCATATCTTCCTGGCTAAAGGAGCATAATATTTTGCTCAGCGAAGAAGATCTAATGTCACTCACTAGATCTGCACAGGGACTTTCACAGCAAGAAATAGAAGACATCTTAGCTGAATCGAAGTCCAAATTTGGCGTAGTTGAAGCAAGAGAAACAGCAGCAAGTTTGAGTAATTTCAAGGTTAAAAAGTTGGAGAGGCATAATCTCACTTTTGCCGAGAAGCCAGAGGTTCCTATTGGAGGATTAGCCTACCTGAAGGATTGGTTATCCATGACTACCAAATTGCTGACGTTTGAAGCCCTGGAAAGTGGGCTATCAACCCCAAAGGGAATGCTTTTAATTGGCCCTCCCGGTTCTGGTAAATCTCTAGTCCCAAAAGTTATCAGTCAGAAATGGTCCGTTCCCTGTCTCGTTCTTGATATCAGCACGATTTATGGCAAAACAAATGCCAGTGCCGAACTGAATCTGAAAAATATTTTGAAAATGGCTGAGAGCCTTGCGCCTTGCATCCTCATGATTGATGAAATCGAAAAAATTCTTGCCACCGGCGATGAAATCAGCTTGAGGGTTTTTGGGACATTCTTGACCTGGATGCAGGAAAAGAGTGCTCTTGTTTTCGTAGTGGCCACCGTTAACCGAGTTCTCCGAATACCGCCAGAATTAACCAGACCAGGACGATTCGACGTTACTTTCTTCGTCGATCTCCCCGGAGAAGAAGACAGAGTGGAGGTGCTAGATATTCATCTTAAAAAAAGAAACGTCCAATTTGAACAACATGAATTAGAAAAGTTAGCCAAAAAGACACCAGATTACAGCGGAGCGGAGCTGGAGCAAATCGTCAAGGAAGCTGTCGCTACAGCCTATAGCGAAGGCTATTTAGGAGATCTGAAACTAGAGCATTTATTAGATGTTGCCGAAAGAACTATTCCAGTATCCAAGGCCAGAAAAGAGGAGATTGAAAAAATCCGTTTGTACGGAGAGATATACGCTCGCCCTGCTGCTCCTAAAAGTTATTCCTGACTCTATCTTTCACAGGCGATTCGGGGGTGTAAGCCCAAAACCCAGAAAATTCCGTCAGCCCAAATTCAGCCCTGCCACGATCGCATCCAGGCCGATGACCTGCCCAGCGCTGCAGTGCCCGTTCAGATGGACGCGCCACCGGCTACAAGCTGGCCAACGACGGGCAGGATACGCGGGCGATCCAGCATGACCTCGGCCACCGCAACATCCAGCACACCACCCGCTACACCGAACTGGCTTGAGACCCTTTCAAGAATTTCAGGCACGATTGAACCTTGTGCGAGTCGACGGAATTTTCTGGGTTTTGGGCTTGCACCCCCTTTTAAGGACCTGGGTTTCCGGGCGCAGCTGCCAAGGGGTGACCTTTAGCCAGTGGCTTTGGCATGCTAGCGCTGGCCTACCTGCCGTTTCTTCAACTTCGGCGCGACTGTCCGTCCACCAGGCTTTCTCAGCTAGGAGGGTTACTAGGTGTTTTTCAACTTGTCTTCTGGGCAGGGCGGTCTCCTGGGGATGTGTAGGATAATTTAGACCGCATACAAAAAATTATTTACATGCTCTATGAGGAATCCAGCGATGTCCATATCCCCTAGCCTCTATGCTGTCAAAACCTTCTCCGGTAGAGCAATAGGAGTACTCTGTTTTTCTATAGCGGTTTGTTTTACAAGTTCGGCTTGGGCCCTGCAGGTGGGTGGGAC
>CASBPW010000067.1 GCA_949127685.1 Candidatus Sivonenia alaskensis PMM_0068
ACTTCTTTCCTGCTCGATGATCCAGCAATATCCGAAGCAGTAAAAGCGGAGGCTCAGCGAAAAGCCGCACACTATTATCAATTGGCTTGGCTGTATACCCAAAAACATCCAGGACAGCTAATCTTGATGTCGGGACTCTCTGGTTCTGGCAAGAGCACTGTAGCCCGCTACTTCGCTCGCAGATTGAATGCTATTCATATTCGTTCGGATGCTGTGCGCAAGCATTTAGGGGGCATATCCCTCTATGAACGAGGGGAAGCGAAACTGTACACCCCAACCATGAACGAGCAGACTTATAACCGTCTACTACACTTAGGAATTAAATTAGCAACACAGGGATATCCTGTGATTCTAGATGCAAAATATGATCAGCGAGTCTTCAGGTTAACCGCCCTAGAGCAGGCCAAAGTGAATCACCTCCCCTTTCATATTTTCTATTGCACGGCACCACTCGAAGTTCTACATGAACGATTACAGAGACGCAGGGGAGATATCACCGATGCTGGTGTTGATCTCCTAGCCCAACAACAGCAAGCCGAACAACCTTTTAACGAGATAGAACGACCCTATGTCAAGACATTAGATACTACTCAAAATGTAGAGGTTTTATGGGATTGCGTATAAGTATCTTTATGTTAGTAATAGCCATTACGGTTCTATTGCCTGCGCATGCCCAAAAAATATCGAGTCCAATCAAGACTGGAGATCTATCTCCTCAGGAAGTTATTCAAGACTTAGCACAGGCGAATGTAGTCTATCTGGGAGAGACTCACGATAGCGCAGAAGACCACAAAGCCCAACTAGATATCATCCAACAGCTCTATCAAAAAGACCCCAGGATGGCTATTGGCATGGAAATGTTCCAACGCCCTTATCAGCCAGTTCTAGACAATTTTTTACAGGGAAAATTAACAGAAGCAGCGCTACAAAAAAAGAGTCAATATGAAAAACGGTGGGGCTATCCTTGGGAAAACTACGCACCCGTTCTACAGTTTGCTAAAGAAAAACAGCTTCCTGTTCTAGCCTTGAATACACCATCAGAAGTAACTAAAAAAGTATCCCGCAAAGGGTTGAATAGTCTTGGAGCAGCCGAGAGAAAGTTCATTCCTCCTCTTTCAGAAATACGGACGGATAACCTACAGTACCGAAAATCGCTGCAAGAGATCTATGCGGGCTTTCACAAAAAAAGCAAGTCGAAAGACCCTCAGCAATTTGAGCGTTTCTTTCAAGCCCAAGTTCTTTGGGATGAAACCATGGCCGATGTCATCACCCAATTTCTAAAAAGGAATCCAGAGTTCTATGTCGTCGTCCTAGCAGGCCAAGGCCATATTGTCTATGGCTATGGTATTCCCAGCCGAGTCGCCCGCCGGATCAATTCTATTTCGGTAAAGGCCGTAGTCCAACGATCCGTGCTGCTGAATCCAACAGAAAAGTATCCTCAAGAAAAATCACGCATCGCAGACTATTTCTGGAACAATCTTTAGCGGCCTAGAATTAAAAAGAAATAGCTTTTTCCTCATTTTGCGCTCATCATGACTGGTACTTTTACACGTTCTGACAACGCTATGCTTCGAGGCGTAAACCTCTATCTCATCGGGATGATGGGCTCCGGAAAATCCACCGTAGGCCGCATTTTGGCCGAGAGCCTAGACTATCAGTTTTTTGATAGTGACCAACTCATTGAACAGGTGAGTAAAAGATCCATTGCTGAAATTTTTGCCCAAGAGGGAGAAGAATCATTTCGCACGGTGGAAACTCAGGTTTTGGCTCAGCTCGCCCCTTATATCCGTCTGGTCATCTCTACGGGCGGTGGGGCCGTCCTCAAACCTGAGAATTGGTCCTATCTCCATCATGGCGTCGTCATTTGGTTGGATGTGCCCCCTGAAACCTTATTGGCAAGAGTAAGCCAAGACCCAACCCCTCGCCCCCTGCTCCAGCAAGCAGACCCTTTACAGACCCTAAAAACTATTAGTCAAGAGCGACAGCGTTACTACGCTCAGGCAGATATCCGGGTCGATGCCGATGCCTCTGCCCAAGACGTTGCTCAACGAACTCTGGATGGTTTAAAAGCCCGCATTGAGCAGGATGCACCGAATCGTGCCAAATTCTACGGAAGTTAGTTCGGGGAGGCGCGTTAGATTATAGCTATGTACTCAGTCAGGCATGGTTCATGACCACGAGTCCAGATAGTTTCTCTATTTACTATCACCAACAGACCAAATACACTCCTGAAGGGATCGCGCGTAGTGCGAAGCCCCTAGATTGGGAAAGCCAACCCTATCCTTTTAAGAAGTATCCGGTTGGTACGGCTATTGATTTAATACCCTACCTTTTGCAAGCAGAGACACTTACAGAAGATCCTGTAGTGCTCGAAGAGCGCAAACGAATTTCCAAACTGCTCTATCTCAGTTACGGAGTGACGGCGGTGGTGCCCTATCCCGACCATCCGTTTTATATGCGGGCAGCCCCTTCGGCGGGGGGACTCTATCCGGCGGAGATTTACCTGGTTAGTCGGGGAACCCAAGGTTTTCCGGAAGGTTTATATAACTATCAGGTCAAAGACCATAGCCTGATTCGTTTTTGGGATAGCCCTGTCTGGGACAAATTCCTAGCCACTTGTTTTTTGCATCCGTATCTTCGTCAAGCGACCTTGGCCTTGGTGACCACTACCCTGTTTGATCGGTCCCGCTGGCGCTATCAAGACCGAGCCTATCGCAGAGTTTATCTGGATACTGGCCACCTCTTAGGCAATATCGAACTAGCCGGTACCCTTATGGGCTTCCACGCCGGTCTCTTGGGTGGGTTCTATGACGATGGCTTGGCGGACCTTTTGTATCTGGATATCGAGGAAGAAGCACCGAGCGCTGTCGTGGCTCTGCTAGAAAATCCTGAGGGAGAACGCCCAGAATGGGAAGGAAGTTTAGTCCTTCCTTCCGAAAAATGCATAGATTATCCAGAGGTTGAAGCAGGAGCGTTGTTGCGCTTCATGCACAACCACTCCAAAATCGGTCAATCGCCTCGGGTCTCCCAGCCCGCAGCAACCGAGCAGGACAAATACAACTTTCCCTTCTGCCTCAAGGTCTCCACCGAAGCAGAACCGATTATTTGGCAAGACAAACTGGAGGCAACCATCATCCAGCGTCGGTCTACCCGTCAATTCACGGGAGAAGACCTGACCATCCGCGAACTTCAGCAGATTCTCAGTTTTACCTATCTACCCACTAAATACGATAGCCAAGGCTTCGACCCCAGTCCGGAATACTTCGATTTATCTTTGCTGGAAACGTTCGTGGCCGTCACCGGAGTAATAGGTATTGATGAAGGTTGCTACTACTACGCGCCCCAGGCAAGGGAATTACGTCAAATACGCTTCAAAAATTTCCGTCGAGAAATCAATTACCTCTGTCTGGGGCAGGATTTAGGACGAGATGCAGGAGCCGTGATCTTTCATACAGCAGACTTAAAAAAAGCTGTAGACCGCTATGGAGAAAGAGCCTATCGCTATCTGCATATGGATGCAGGACACCTCGGCCAACGCATCAATCTGGCTGCTATCCGCCTCGACTTAGGAGTGAGCGGGATTGCTGGATTCTTTGATGACCAAGTCAATGAAGTCTTGGGTATCCCAGAAGATGAAGCAGTCCTCTATATCACGACGCTGGGCCGTCCATCTCGCCGGGGTGGAACCTAAAAGTTATTTCACTTTCGCAAGGAGGACACGGTGGCGGGGGGTGTTGCAGGTCAGCGTGGGCTCGCTAAAGCCTGCCTGAGCGATAGCTCGCTCTAAGTCAAAGCTAAAGTAATCATCCAGGTAGGGCTCTGTACTCTTGAGCAGGGTCAGGATGTAGGGGGGCATTTGGGCATAGATGTCGGACTGGGGGTTCATATCCATCAGGGCTAAATACCCACCGGGACGAAGCAATCGCCTAGCCTCTTGGATAATCTGAACGGCAGCGGTTTGGGGAAGTTCGTGGAAGAGAAGACAGGCAGACACAAGGTCTACAGAGGCCGAGGGCAACCCCGTAGACTCAGCCGGGGCATGCAGCCATGTGGCGATAGTTTTGTCCTCACTCCTCCATTGGGAACGATACTGAGCCACGGCTAAAAAATAGGGCGACAGATCCACCCCCGTGATCTTTGCTTCGGGATAGAGGGCTTGCAAAGCAAAGGTGCTCATCCCCACGCTGCAGCCCAAATCCACCATATCTTGAGGAGCCCTAGCGATCTGGCCTTTGAGAATATCGTGATAACTCTTTCGTAAGCGGGCATCCCCTTCGGCCCCTCCATCGGGCCAAATGCGGGCATGTACAGCATAGGCCGCTACCTCTACTTCCGTGGCCGGTTCCCAGCCCAAGTTGCCTTCTTCATAGGCATGGAAAGAGCGCACGTAGTAGTCGGGATAGGTAAGACTAGGGTTATTGACTTGATTAAATTCTGCGGTCCAATCTCTAGCGCGTAAGGCTGCTGCTTCTTGAGTCCACTGCACACCAATGGCCTCTGCACGCTTGATCATCATCTGCCGGGCTTGGTGCTTTGCCAAATTAGCGAGTGGCTTGATGGCAAGAATGCCGTTGACAAGACGAGAGGAAAATCTAAATGTGGAATCAACAGAAGCAGTCATAGCGAACGTTTTTGGTTATGCCTCTTATGCTGTCATAGGAAGCGGGCATTTAGAGCATTTCTCGTTGGCGTCTCTCCACATGCCAATTGAGCGCCAGCCGGTCATAATTTAAGTGCACGGAGGCAAAATAGCGATGGATTGGCAAGAGCGAATCGTGATTGATCCGAGTATTCTGGTTGGCAAACCAAAGTTGGGCGCGATATTTTGTTTATTGAGCGCAATTTGGACTTTTTGAAACCGGGGGACAGAATGGCGATCGTGCTTCCTCAAGGGCGGTTTAATAATTCTTCGGATAAGAACATTCGCGAGTTTATTGCGGAGCGCTGCCGGATTTTGGCGGTGGTGGGGCTGCATGGAAATACGTTTAGGCCGCACACGGGGACAAAGACTTCGGTGCTGTTTGTGCAGAAGTGGAATGATGACCCGAAAGAGGGGGCGCTGTGTCCTCGACGGGATGACTACAATATCTTTTTTGCAACGATGCAAAAGATGGGCAAAGACAACTTTGGCGAAAAGATGTATCACCGGATCATTCCTGAAGATGAGAAAGGGCTACCGGAAAAGGAGAAGGAACGAAAGTTTTTGCTTGACCCTTATTTACAAGTTAAGCGTAGAGTCCACGGTGCAGCTTATTACAGTATTTCTCAACCAGATCTAGCCAGTTTGCTAATTCCAATCTTGCCGAAACCTCAACAGCAGAAGATCGTTGAGAGGGTAAAATCATCTTTTTCACTGAAGTTAAAATCGAAACAACTGCTGGAAATTGCTAAAACAGGAGTAGAAAGAGCGATCGAGACCGATGAAGAAACCGCAACAACTTGGATAAACCAACAACTTGAAACCTTGGGGGTAAACCTGCCATGACCATTACCGCGATCGACCTACCAATGGAAAAAATTGCTGAGTTTTGTCACAAATGGCAGGTAACAGAATTTGCCCTATTTGGCTCTGTCCTGCGTGACGACTTCCGCCCCGACAGTGACATTGACGTAATGGTGCAATTTCACCCAGAAGCCCACCCCACATTCAGCACCCTAGACCAAATAGAAGCCGAGCTAAAAACCATCTTCGATC
>CASBPW010000068.1 GCA_949127685.1 Candidatus Sivonenia alaskensis PMM_0068
AAAGCCGTCCATCCTTTGAAGCGTTGCTTAAAGACATCGCCTAAAGATTTATAGAGGCTTCCCAGTTCTTCAGCATTTCCTAGCCGTTCCCCATACGGAGGATTACAGATTAGAATGCCCGTTTCGGAGGGAGCTTCTATATCCATTAGGGTGGTTTGGGTAAAGATTACTTGGTCACGCAAGCCACATAACGTTGCATTGGTGCGGGCCTGAGCAAGCATTTCTGGATCGCTGTCACTGCCTAAAATAGGACTTTCGAACTTAGTGCCCTCTCCCTGAGTGGCTTGCTCGGTCAGCTCTTGCCACAGTGGCTGATCAAAATCAGGCCAACCAAAGAAGCCAAAATGCTCTCGAAATGACCCAGGGGCGATGTTCAACGCCTTCAATCCCGCTTCTAAAGGAAGCGTCCCTGAACCACAGAGTGGATCCAGAAAGGGTACTCCGGGTTTCCATTCGGCTAAATCAAGGAGGGCAGCGGCTAAAGTTTCTTTGAGTGGAGCCGCTCCCATCGCAGGACGGTATCCTCGACGATGAAGACTTTCTCCAGAGCTGTCCAGGCTCAAAATACAACGGTCACGGTGGATATGGACGTTCACCCGCACATCAGGCAAATGGGTATCGACACTGGACCGTTCGCCCTGAGTGTCTCGCTGCTGGTCCACAATCGCATTTTTGACCTGAAGAGCGGTGAAGTGGGTATGGTTCAACTGGGTACTGCCACTCCCGGTGCAATCTACAGCCAGGGTATGGACAGGCGTTAAATATTCTTCCCAATCAATTTTTTGGACTTCTCGATAGAGCGTTTTGGGGTCGGAGCAAGCAAACTCCCGAATTGGGACCAACACACGAAAGAGCGTCCTAGCCCAAAGATTCACGCGATAGAGGAGGGCTTTATCTCCCTTGAAATGCACGCCCGTGAAATCCTCTCGGATATCCTTTGCCCCTAAACTTTCTAATTCCTTGGCTGCAAGCGGTTCAAGCCCACGGGCAACTGTGGCAAAGTAAGAATTCATGGAAACAATAAACCAAGGGATGATCTTGCTCTTCCACCATAGGACAAACCTGCTACGCTGGATCTACAGCCCAGTTACGGAGTGAAGTCATGGCACAAGAAGCTTCCTGGCGCGCCGAGGGACGGACCAAACCGGGGAAAAACAAATCCCATCACAATACGCCCCGTCGCCATCAGCAACACATCAAGAAAATCAAGAATGCTGTCAAGCATCTCAAAGACCGCCCACAACCGGGCGGTTTTTTAATGGCTAGAAATTGATCGGGCTAACTTGGAGGAGGAAGAGAGATATGCACACTGAAAAGCCAAAAACTAGAGTCCTGCGGCTAAGTCTTAAAAATCAACAAACACATTTTAAAACTCCTCTGGCTAGGGCCTCTATGCCAAGAAACCAGAAATTTTAAGATGTGTTTGTTTTTTTATAATTTCTGTCCCTTATAAATCGCCTTAAGATGTAGCCATATTCCTCTTGGATCAGGTCTAAAGCACCGTGAGCAACTATAAAAAAAATGCCTATCTTCCCGTAGCCACGCTTGTGGGAATGTTTGCACTCTCTCCTGTCCTGGCGGGACCGACAGCACCCCCCTCCACTCCAGCACAAACTATGCCAGCTCAACAAACTCCGGTCCAAAAAACTCAAGTTCAACAAACCCAGCTGAATAACCCAAACCAGGTTCTCTCCCCCACCATCCTTGCCGGGACCCAAGGAACCGTCACGGTGATGATAACGGCCACGCAAGGACCCACCGCAGGATTTTCCGTATCCGAGAATAAGCAGGTTGCCCTTCCCGTAGTCGGCCAAATTGGGGATGTCGAACTTCCTCAAGGGACCATGCTGGTGGGCTCTCTCCAACGAATCAATGACAACAGTGGGGTATTGAACTTTACGCAAATCCTGCTCAACAACAAGCCCTATCCTGTCAATCTGATCAGTGACCCGATGCCTGCTCAATCGAGACAAGACCAAGAAAAAATGCAGGAATGGTCGATGAAAATGCAGGAAAAGACGAGGGCCATGCAAGAGAAGGCCCAAAGTCAAGCCATGGGGCAAGCTTTCAACCCTTTGAGCATGATGAGCATGATCCCCGTAGTGGGTATGTTTGCCCCCGTAGCAGGGATGTTGGCAGGCGGTGGCGGCGATCCCGGAGAGGAAATGCAAAAAGAAATGCAAGCCATGTATAAAAACATGCCCACGATCATGGTGGCAGAAATTGCTCCATTGCAGCAGATTACACTCCACGCAAAAGAAGCAACAGTTCCTCAAGCTATTCCCAGCACAGCGGCCCCGGTCGTCCCCCAATCTTCGAGTCCGTCGGTAATCACTCCTCCGGCCCCTGCTTCTCAACCCAAGACACCGCCCTCACCCTAATTCATCCACCATGCTCCACCTTGGAGCGAGGGGCTATCTTCAAGTAGTGCTGCTGAAAGAAAACTCAGGAAGTCTGACTTTTTGTCTATCGTCACCCCTGCCCTAAAGCATCTTTTTGAACTGCTTCACGAAATGTCGGAAGTGTAGGTTTAACAGTTTGAACTATTCGAGAACCCACGTGTCTTTCGAACCACCGCCTTGGGAAGAAT
Organism: Candidatus Sivonenia alaskensis PMM_0068; assembly: GCA_949127685.1. GTDB lineage: Bacteria > Cyanobacteriota > Cyanobacteriia > Gloeobacterales > PMM-0068 > Sivonenia > Sivonenia alaskensis. The sequence continues at coordinate 2,591 of CASBPW010000068.1, forward strand.
TAACCACTAAAGAATCTTTCTCCAAAGCAACGCGGGTTAGCCCCCCTGGCATCACCCAAATGTCCTGTCCATCATTGAGAATGTAGGGACGCAGATCTACGTGACAGCCATAAAAGTTTTCTTCTTCTTCCATATAAGTGGGATGGCGAGAGAAACTGATTACGGGCTGGGCGAGATACTTACGCGGTTCGGCTAACACCCGCTCCCGGAATTCCTTGATTTCTGCTTTTGAGGCTCTAGGGCCAATCAACATGCCGTATCCACCAGAATTATCGGCCTCTTTAACTACGAGGTTTTCAAGATTATCAAGAATGAACTGTTTTTCCTTCTCATCCATTGCGAGATAGGTCTCAATATTCTTGAGAATTGGTTCTTCACTCAGATAATAGCGAATGATATCTGGGACAAATTTATAGATGACTTTGTCATCGGCAATTCCGGTACCGATGGCATTTGCCAGCACTACATTACCTTTCTTATAGACCCGCATTAAGCCAGGCACTCCTAGGGCAGAATCAGGGCGAAATACTTCAGGGTCTAAAAAGTCATCATCAATCCGGCGATAGACTACATCAATTTTTTGTAAACCCGAGATAGTTTTGGCATAGAGGAAGTCATTTTCTACCACAAGGTCTCGTCCTTCTACCAATTCCACACCCATCTGTAGGGCTAGAAACGCATGCTCAAAGTACGCAGAGTTATACATTCCAGGCGTGAGAATAACGACGGTAGGGTTTGGGGATGGGTGGACTTTACTTAGCGCATTCAGTAGGCGTGACGGATAATCTACGACTGTGCGGACTCGATGGTCAGCAAAAACGCTGGAGAAGACCTGTTTCATAATCCGACGGTTTTCCAGGACATAGGAGACGCCGGAGGGAACCCTGAGGTTGTCTTCGAGAACTCGGTAATCTCCTTCAGGATGACGGATCAAGTCCGTACCACAAATATGGACATAAACATCTGCGGGTACTTTCATCCCACAAAATTCACGTCGAAACTGTGTAGAACTTTCAATGAGCTCGCGTGGAATTACTTTATCTTTGAGAATTTTTTGTTTATTGTAAATATCTTTTAGGAAAAGATTTAGAGCCTTTAAGCGTTGTTTAAGGCCTGCCTCAAGCACGGTCCATTCCTCTCGCGGAATAATGCGTGGCACAGGATCAAAAGGAAAGACTTTTTCGGTTCCTTCTTGAGAGCCATATACTCCAAAAGTAATCCCACGGGTCAGCAGTGCTCTATGGGCAGCTTCGACCCGCTCTTTCAAGGCGCCAGGGCCCAAGCTATCTAGGAAGTGTACGAGCTGCTTGTAGTGAGGACGTGGGATCCCTTCTTCTGTAAACATTTCATCAAAGAAGCCTTGATATTGATATTTTTCAACGAGGGGAGTGGTGACCATTGGGATAAATCAGATTGAAGCTAGCCATAACACTACCAAACTCGTCCCGCATATTCAGTTTATCTAAATAAAAAATTAGCTCTTGGCTGCTTTGTATCGTTCTTTATAAATCCTCTGCTGAATGGCATGGTCCACCATCGGTTTAGGGTAGCCATAAACTTCTAGGTTTTTACTGCTCAAGATTTCTACAGTTTTTGCTTGTTCTAGCTCAGGTACCCAACGGCGCACATAGGCCGTTTGCGGGTCAAATCTGTTTGCTTGTGTAACGGGATTGAAGATGCGTAAGGGTTTAGGGTCAGTCCCCATCGAGGCAGACCACTGCCAACCCCCATTATTGGCCGATTGGTCCCCATCGAGGAGCTTCTGCATAAAGTAGCGCTCTCCCCACGACCAGGGAATCAGCAGGTCTTTGGTAAGGAAACTCGCCACAATCATCCGAGAACGGTTATGCATCCATCCTGTTTCATTCAACTGACGCATAGCGGCATCGACCATCGGATAGCCTGTTTCCCCTGCACACCAGCGTTCAAAATATTCTTTATTTTCATCCCATACAAAACTGTTGTACTGCGTCAAATAGTTTTCATAAGCCACGTTTGGAACGTGGAAAAGAATATGTTTATAAAACTCACGCCAGCAAAGTTCCTGTTGCCAAGTAGTGATCCCCACTGCTTGTCTGTGGAGGAGCGCATGCTCGGTGCATTCCCAAGCTTTACGAATCCCAAGAACGCCAAATTTCAGATAGGGACTTAGCTGTGAAGTACCTGTATCTGCTGGAAAATTGCGATGTTCATCATAGTCAAAGATGGGTTTAGCGCAAAATTTATCTAACTGTTCTAAGGCTGCTTTTTCACCTATAGCGGGCAAAGAGATCTGATGACTTAGACCCAACTGCTTGAGCGTGGGAATAGTCCCTATCTCCAGACTTAAATTGGGAGGCTGAATAACTGTAGGAGTAGGGAGTGGTTTGAGTTTCTTCTGACTGCTCCAGTTTCGCCAAAATGGAGTGTAAACAGTGTAGGGCTGATTTGATTGAGTCAAGACTGAGCCAGGGCCATGGAGCATTTGATCTTGATGAATGATTACCCGAACTCCCAATTCTTGGAGGGCATTTTTAACCGTTTCGTCTCGCTGGCGACTGTAGGGTTCTACATCATCATTCCAGTGAATTTCTTGGATATCTGCTTGCTGTACCAATGCTCGGATCACTGTTAGCGGTTCCCCCTGGCGTATCCATAAATCTCCTCCCAATGCTCGGTAGTCTTCTCTCAATCGCTGGAGACTCTCCAGGAGAAAGTCTACGCGCACGGGAGCTATATCCTCAGCCCTCAATATTCCGGGGTCCAAGATGAATAGCGGCAGCAGTGGCTTGCCCTCTGCACTGGCTTGATCAAGGGCTGAGTTGTCATGAAGCCGTAGGTCACGACGGTGCCAGAGGAGAATAGTCATGTCCTAAGTCTAAGGCGTCTCTAGGGTTTAAGGCCAACCCTGAAGCTTATACTGGAGGCAAGATATAGAAGTTGTAGATTTATGGTCCCCACAACTAGTGAAGCACTACTGAAAAAAGTCGAAGAGCTCAAAGGCACACCAAAAAAGGAAATGGCTCGCACGCTAGGTTTTGTATCCAAAACCAAAACAGGTCAAGAGCGGGTCAAACTTGCCTCTTTCATGAATGCTTTGTTGGAAGCAAAGGGTGTTGGCTTTGGCGGAAGTTCTGAACGTGATGGACGAGGTGGACGTTCTGCCTCTTATCGCATCCAAGTTCAACAGAATGGCAACTTGTTGGTGGGCGCAGCCTATACCCGCGAGATGAACCTAGAGCCTGGTACAGAGTTTGAGATCCAGCTTGGACGGAAACATATCAAATTAGTCAAAGTCTCTAGCAGGGAGCACCCGCCCTTAGATCAGAAAGCCAGTGCGGAGAACCTGAGCTCAGATTACGATGCAGCGATGCAAGCCTTCGCCCAGATCAATGCAAAGTACCACAATGTATTCCGTGAACTAGCGAAGTGAAAGAACCACGCTGGGTGCCAGAATCAGCAGTAGAAGAAGCCCATAAAGTACTCATAGAGCAATATGGCGGCTCATTAGGACTGAGAGATGCAGGGGGACTCTCATCAAGTATGGATAGAGCAAAGAACCTTTTTTACTACACAGGTGCTAATCTACCTCAACTGGCTGCTGCTTATGGCCATGGATTAGCTAAAAATCATTGCTTCATTGATGGCAACAAACGAATAGCTTTTGCTGTGATAAATATGTTCCTTCGAATGAATGATTATGAACTTGTTGTGACAGAACAAGAAGCTGTGAACATGATGCTAAGAGTGGCATCTAGCGATGCAACGCAAGAAGATTTATCAGGATGGATTGCAGAAAATATTCAGTCCAAGCCACTTCTATGAAAAGCGAAATTTCTCTTCCCACTTGGATTACCCTATCGCGCCTTCTAGGGGTGCCCTTTATTCTTTATTTTTTGACCCTAGGAGATCCTAGCAGTCGGGTATGGGCTTGCGTGATCTTCTTATTGTGTGGGATGACCGACTGGTTGGATGGCTATCTTGCCCGCAAACTTAATCAAGTCACAGACCTTGGTAAAGTCTTAGATCCTCTGGTCGATAAGTTTTTGGTTTTTGCACCCCTATTGGTCCTGATCGAGCAAGGGCAAATTCCAGCCTGGGGCGTATTCATCATCCTGACGCGAGAATTGACGATTGCCGGATGGCGCGTGAATCAAACAACGGTCATTGGAGCGAACATTTGGGGTAAAGCCAAAACCGTAGTGCAAATTGCTGCCATTGCCCTGCTGATTTTGCAACTACCCTATGCCGTGGTTGCTTTCTGGATCTCAGTCCTGCTGACCGTAATCTCAGGTTTGATTTATCTTCTACCCTGAACTACTAAATTGGCCAACTATTTTCCCATCCTGAATAACATTTAGGAATAGCTGCAAGGGCCCAGCGGTATAGATATCAGTGGAGGTCAAAGCTTGAACCATCACAGGTCCTTGCAGTTGGTGAATTTGCCCAATCATCTGGTCCACAGGCACGGCAGCGGTACCCACCTCTCCTTGATTATTGGTCAGGATGCCAGCTTTTCTCGCTTTACGACTTGCATCTTCAAAAAGTTTCTGGAGTTGGGCTATCAGCTGCGCATCATCATCTTTTGGGTTCAGGACACGGGTAGCCATCACCACGCCCTTATCGAATAGATGAAGATTGGGCAGTACTTTTCCCACCACCGGAGCGGGCTCACCAAGCAGGACGTTCTGGGCTACAAAGATCTGGAGGGCATGTTCCCCTGGTTTTTGGAGTTCTGTAACGAGCCGTTCGACTTCACTGTTGGTGATCAAGACGGCGCGCTGACCAAACTGATAGTAGGGTTGAGCTCCTCTTTTGCGGACTTCCATTTCCGTTTGGGAAAGAACTGAATCTAGCGCCTCTCTGAGACGCTTTGAGCCTAGCCCTCCCTGAATGCGGACAGCATACATCAGTTCTCCAGAGCGAAGAATCACTGCTCCCTTGCGTAGAGCAGTATTGAGGACCACATTGCTCTGGGCCAGCGCCTTATTTTTTGTCTGGAGCAATGCGAGTTGACCTCCCAGTGTCTTAATCTCTGTCTGTAACTTGGTGCGTTGATTTCCTAGCTGAGCAAGCTGTTTCTGGCTGTTATCGAGGCGCCCCTTTAGGGTACGTTCCTGATCTTTGAGCACTACCAATTGTTGCTGAACCCCTGCATAGCTCTGTTTAGCTTTCTGGAGCTGTTCGTCAGCCGCCTTGAGTCTAGCCTGTGAAGCTTGGAGACTTTTCTGGGCTAATTGCTGCTTTTTCTGAGCTTCTAAACGTTGACGGTTAGAGGCTTCTGCCGCTCGTAGCGTTTCTTGCAGTTTGGCTTGAGCTTCTATCCGTTCGTCTTGAGCTGTTTTCAATTCTACTTGGACCTGCTGTTCCTGCTGTTTGGCAGTATTTAAATCACTCAAAACTTGGTCAATTTGAAACAGACCAACCCGGACCTGGTCTGAAACCAACAGTAAGAGCCCTAAGGAGAGTCCTGAAATAGCCATTCCTGTAAAAACAGTCACCCAGACAGCGGTATCCTTAGGGCGCAGACCAAACAAACTCAGGCGAGCTTTGCCTATCTTGAAACCCAAGCGGTCACCCACAGCAGCGACCAGCCCTCCTATAAGAAGGACTGCCAAGATTACGAGAATGCCCCCTGTCATCTCCCCCTCGCCACGACTGTCACCCAGTCTGGTGACTTTGCAGTAAACATGCACTCAAAGTCACTGTAATACTATCATCATGACTGACTCTGCCTTCAGTCGTTATCATACGGATAGTGTCATTTCATGGAGCCTATGCTTTCTTCCCGAGAAACCCAAAAAGTAGACTTAACCGATGACCAGCTTTTCTACGAAGTGCCCCGGCTGGTCTACCACATTGATGAATCTTTTGTCGCTAAGCTTCAAGGTCTTCTAGAGAAGCTTTTACCTCCTCAAGCAGAAATTTTGGACCTGATGAGTAGTTGGGTTTCTCACTTACCACAAGGCTACCAGCCTAAGCGGGTGGTAGGGCATGGCATGAATAAGGTGGAACTTTCACAAAATCCCGTTCTCAGTCACTACTTTGTCCAGAATTTAAATGAAACTCCCCAGCTTCCGCTGGAGGATGAAAGTTTTGATGTTGTTCTAAACACCGTTTCTATTCAATATCTACAACGGCCGGTGGAAGTTTTCCAAGAGGTTCACAGAATCCTAAAACCAGGTGGCTTAGTGGTAATTAGTTTTTCTAATCGAATGTTTCCGACCAAAGCTATTCAAGCATGGTCTGCCCGTAGCGATAATGAACGGCTGGAACTCGTGATTCGCTATATTCAAACGGCTGGAGGCTTCGAAAATATTCAAATCCATGCCCAGGCAGACCCGACCCCAATTGCTTGGTGGCAAGCTTGGAGCCAAAGGGAAGACCCCTTCTATGCGGTCGTTGCCTACAAAAGTAGGTGATCTGAGATTTGTCAATAGTACAGATCACGCAGTATGATGTTAATTCGATATATAATACCAATCCGCGTGAGCTGGTTTCGTAGGGACGGTCTACCTAGATATGAATTCGCTGAGTTCTTGGACATTCGCCCAGGCTTTTGCTTGTCTTTTAGTATTCACGATAGGCTCTCCATCATATTTTGACCAGTAGCACTGATGTGTCTGGGCCTAAGATTTCTAGGTCTGTGCAATGACATCAGTGTTCTTGTCGTGTACTTTCGCCTTCGAGCTTCGATAAACAGGCATTACGTACGGTTTAACAGGTTCATCAATAAGGAGCAAGCCCTGTCATGGCTAAATTGGAACAACGGTTTGACTACATCAAGATTGCGATTGCTTCCCCTGAGAGGGTGATGGTATGGGGGCAACGCACCCTGCCCAATGGCCAATTGGTAGGAGAAGTAACCAAACCCGAAACCATTAACTATCGAACCCTCAAGCCAGAGATGGATGGGTTGTTCTGTGAACGCATTTTTGGTCCTTCCAAAGACTGGGAATGCTATTGCGGTAAGTACAAGCGGGTGCGCCATCGGGGGATCGTCTGTGAGCGATGCGGCGTGGAAGTCACCGAGTCCAGGGTCCGTCGTCACCGCATGGGCTTCATCAAGCTTGCTGCCCCTGTTACTCATGTCTGGTATCTGAAAGGCATTCCTTCCTACATCGCTATTCTGTTGGATATGCCCCTCCGGGACGTAGAGCAAATTGTTTACTTTAATGCCTATGTAGTCCTAAATCCTGGCAATGTAGACAATCTGACCTACAAGCAAATCCTGACGGAAGACCAGTACTTGGAGATTGAAGAGCAACGCTGGACCGAAGATTCTCCGCTTGAGATGGAAGATGATTGGGCGGGTATCGGTGCCGAAGCGATTCAACGTTTGATGCAGGACCTAGACCTGGAAAAAGAGACAGAAACTCTGCGCGAAGAATTGGCTACCGCTAAGGGTCAGAAGCGGGCCAAACTGATCAAGCGCCTCCGGGTCATGGACAACTTTATCGCCACGGGATCTAAACCTGAATGGATGGTCTTAGAAGCTATTCCTGTCATCCCTCCGGACCTGAGACCGATGGTCCAGTTAGATGGTGGCCGTTTTGCCACCTCTGACCTCAATGACCTCTATCGGCGGGTGATCAACCGGAACAATCGTCTAGGTAGACTCCTCGAAATTCTGGCTCCTGAAATCATTGTCCGGAACGAAAAGCGGATGCTTCAGGAAGCGGTGGATGCCCTGATTGATAACGGTCGTCGTGGGCGTACGGTGGTTGGCGCCAATAATCGTCCTTTGAAGTCTCTGTCTGACATCATCGAAGGGAAACAGGGACGTTTCCGTCAAAACCTCTTAGGTAAGCGGGTTGACTACTCTGGCCGTTCGGTTATTGTCGTCGGTCCTAAGCTCAAGATTCACCAATGCGGTTTGCCCAAGGAAATGGCGATCGAGCTGTTTCAGCCCTTCGTTATCCATAAATTGATCCAGCGCAGCTTGGTGAACAACATCAAGGCCGCTAAGAAGATGATTCAGCGTAATGACCCAAGAATATGGGATGTGTTGGAAGAGGTAATCACGGGCCATCCGGTCCTCCTAAACCGCGCGCCTACATTGCACCGTCTGGGTATTCAAGCCTTTGAACCGATTCTGGTCAGTGGCCGAGCCATTCAGTTGCACCCTCTAGTTTGCACCGCCTTCAACGCTGACTTTGACGGGGACCAAATGGCGGTCCATGTGCCTTTGAGCCTAGAAGCACAGACAGAAGCCCGTATGTTGATGTTGGCTTCTAACAATGTCTTGAGTCCGGCTACGGGTAGGCCGATTATCACGCCAACGCAAGATATGGTCCTCGGTTGTTTCTATCTAACCGTAGAAAATCCTGATGCTCATCGTGGAGAAGGAAAACACTTCTCTAGTCCCGAAGATGCCATCATCGCCTATGAGCAAGGATTTATAGATATCCATGCCAAGGTCTGGGTTCGCTACGACGGTCCGGTAGATACAGAGAATCCTGCTGAAGATCTCCGTCAGCGAATCGATGAGGAAGGCAACCTCGTTTCCCAGCATCTGCGTACTACCGTCGGTCGCATCATCTTTAACCAAGTAGTCCAAAACACCTTGCAAGTAGTGGTTTAGTCTGCTTCCCCTATCTACGTAATCTACGGAGAAAACCATGACCGTATTTGATCAGAGTGAGCCGCGCCCTTCCAAACCGGGCGCGATCCGTCCACAGTTTATTAACCGCAAAGTAGACAAAAAGAGTCTTGGCAAGCTGATCGCTTGGTCTTTTACCACCCATGGCACAGCCCGTACGGCAACCTTGGCAGACCGTTTGAAAGACTTAGGCTTCCGCTATGCCACGAAGGCTGGGGTTTCCATCTCTGTAGAAGACTTGGAAGTTCCGAAAGAGAAAAAAGCGATTCTAGAGCGGGCCGAACTGGAAATTGAACGAGCTGAAGAGCGCTATACGCGCGGCGAAATTACTCAAATTGAGCGCTATCAGAAGGTTATCGATACCTGGGCCGGGGCGACGGAAGAACTTACCCAAAACGTAAAAGAGAACTTCCAGAACATCAATCCTTTGAATCCCGTCGGCATGATGGCTTTCTCCGGAGCACGGGGTAACCTCTCTCAGGTTCGTCAGTTGGTAGGAATGCGTGGTCTGATGGCCGATCCGCAAGGGGAAATTATTGACCAACCGATTAAAACCAACTTCCGCGAAGGCCTGAATGTCACGGAGTACATCATCTCTAGTTACGGAGCCCGTAAGGGTCTGGTTGACACGGCCCTCCGTACAGCTGACTCTGGGTATCTCACGCGTCGTCTGGTAGACGTTTCCCAGGACGTGATTGTTCGGGAAGAAGACTGTTTCACGGATCGGGGACTGGAAGTTACCCCCCTGAAAGATGGCGACCGGGTCGTCATGGCTGTCTCAGAGAGGATTTTGGGACGGACTTTAGCCCGTGATCTCATAGACCCTAAAACCGGTGAAGTGATTGCAACCCGCAATACAATCTTCGATCAAGACCTGATTGATCGGGTGGAAAAACTCAACTTTGAGTCGATGTGGGTGCGTTCTCCTCTGACCTGCGAAGCTAACCGTTCGGTGTGCCGTCTCTGCTACGGATGGTCTTTGGCTCACTGTAAGCTGGTAGACATTGGGGAAGCGGTAGGTATTATAGCGGCCCAGTCTATTGGGGAGCCCGGTACCCAGTTAACGATGCGGACCTTCCACACGGGAGGGGTGTTCTCCGGGGAAATCGCTCAAGTCTTGAAGGCTCCATTTGCTGGAAAAGTTAAGTATTCCAAGGCCCTGCGTTTCCGTCCTTTCCGTACCCGTCACGGAGATGAAGCGCTTCAGGTCGAGCAACTTGGGACCATGACGATCGAAGGGTCAGGCAACCGCAAGCAGGCCGTTGAGTTTAACCAGGGCTCTACTATTTATGTGCGTGATGGAGAAGTGGTAGTTGAGGGGCAGATGATTGGAGAGGTCGCTGCTGCGAGTAAGACCTCGCGTAAAACGACAGAAAAAGCAACCAAAGAAGTCGCCTCGGATATTGCCGGACAAGTGCAGTTTGCAGATCTAACGGCTGAAATCAAAACGGACCGTCAAGGCAACGAGACCAGCTATGCTTCTCGCTCCGGTCTTCTGTGGGTACTTTCCGGCGAGGTCTATAACCTTCCGCCTGGGGCAGAAGGTCTGGTTAAGAATGGAGACCGCATTACAGAAGGCGGGGTGATCGCGCGCAACCGTCTAGCCAGTGAACGGGGTGGACAGGTCCGGCTCAAAGACCGAGAAACCAAGGGTGGCCGAGAGGTAGAGATTATCACCGCTTCGGTCTTACTCGATCAAGCGGCGGTTCGTGAAGAGCACTCTCAGGGAAGAGAACACTATTCCTTGATTGCCCCCAATGGTCAGCTATTTACGCTGAAGGCTGTTCCTGGTAACAAGGTGAACAATCACCAAACCGTTGCAGAACTGGTGGACGAGCGCTACCGTACCCGTATGGGAGGTTTGGTCCGTTATGCCGCAGGTTTAGAAGTCTCCAAGACCAGTCGGGCCAAACAAGGCTATGAGGTGGTCCATGGCGGTACCCTCCTTTGGATCCCAGAAGAAACCCGGGAAGTGAACAAAGACATCTCGCTTTTGGAAGTGGAAGATGGTCAATTCGTAGAAGCTGGGACTACGGTAGTCAAAGACATCGTTTGCCAATCTTCGGGAATTGTTTACATCAGTCAGCGGAACGACATTCTCCGTGAGATCTCGATCAAACCTGGAGACTTGCATCTTCTAGAGAGTCCCAGCGATTTGAAATTCGCTACAGAAACCCTGATCCAACCAGGGACCGAAGTTCTGCCTGGTGTGATTGTCAATGACCTGCGCTACTTGGAAATCATTGAGACCCCAGAAGGCACTGCTGCTCTATTGCGCCCTGTGGTGGAATACCAAATTGCCAATGAGCCTGATGCTCCTAGTCAAGAGACCGAATCTCAAGAAGGGTTGAGTATTCGTCTGAAAGGGGTCCAACGCTTGGCCCTCAAAGATGGAGAGCGTATTAAGTCGGTAGATGGGGTGGATTTGGTCAAGACCCAGTTGGTCCTTGAAATTGCGGATGGGTCCTCTACTTCTCACCAACTTTCAGCCGACATTGAGCTCTTGCCAGATCCTCAAGACGCAGACATCCTCAGACTCCAACTGGTGATTTTGGAAACCCTGTTGGTCCGTCGAGATGTCAGTGCAGATCTGGTCCAGGGCCAGACCCAAACCAAGATCTTGGTCAAAGATGGGGACATGATTGCTCCTGGGGCTGAGGTAGCGAGTACAGAAATCCAGGCCAAGCACACCGGAATCGTCCAAGGTATCTCCAAGATTGGTGAAAATGTTCGCCGACTTCTGATTGTTACCGATGAGGATATAACTGAAGTTCCGGTCAAGAATCCCACCGTGAAAGTGGGCGACCTCCTGCGTTCTGAGG
>CASBPW010000069.1 GCA_949127685.1 Candidatus Sivonenia alaskensis PMM_0068
ATGCCCTTTCTTGGTTTGCACATGCGTGCGTTTTTACTGTGGTTCTGTATCGACAAAGTATGGAATTTATATCCAAGTGGGTAGACTGTAAAAAAGACCGTATCAATCAAGTTCGGAGTTCCCCCCAGATAGGCATTTCTGGTAAATCTCTGTTGTCTTTAATTTGGGTTACACACGTACAAGAGGAACTATAAGTGAAAAAAGAAATGAAGATGAAGATGAGTCTTGATAATCCAAGTAAGAGTGCAAGGCTCCTAATGAGGAGTAGTGTTGATGAGTCACTTCGGCTCCAGAATGAGGTGTTTTGCAATCAACTTCTTCGTGATATCAAGAGTCATCCTCTTTTTCGTAATCCTGCTATTGATGCCCTGAAATTTGGAGCGTTCGACAAAGCTACGCTCAGAGACGTTCATCTCGACTTCCGACATGGGGTCGTACAAATTTTTACGGATGCGATTGTAATGGCTCAGTTCCACACGCGACAACTTGAGCATCGTCTGGGGGCCAAAGGTAAGGTGGCGTCTCGTTTTCTCCTGGGTTTGAATCTCCTAGATGAGTTTGGTTTCTGCCCCGGATACGGAGAAGACAACACCGAACGCTACCGTGGAAATCCTCTGTTGTCGCATCCACTCTTATTTGATGCCATGTTGGAAGAATTTGATGTGGATGATCTTGTCCGAGATTATTTTTTGAAAAGCGAAGCGGCTAAGGAGCTTCGAAGCAGCATTGAGGGAGCCTTTGGAGATTTATGGAGTCTCCTCGTCCTGCTCGTTGCGGGAGAAGAAGTCGTGTTGGTATACACTCCGGCTATGCGCCGAGCGGCCCGTATGGTGGGCGTGAATGTGGAGCATGGCTACTACATGGCGCATGGCAGTAGCGAAGATACCGAAGTAGCTGCCTTCGATGATGATCACCAACGAGATGCCCTTGAAATCCTGATATGTACTGTAGAGCCGCATCAATATGCCAAGGTTCGTGCGGTTGCAATGGATTACTGCACTCTTTGGGATTGTTTTTGGCGTGAGCAAATGCTGCGATTAGAATATACCCCAATGTCTAGACAAGCTTCATAGAAGGTTGAGGTTGAATTCTATACGCACTAGGGATTTAAGCATTCAGGCACACAACCTGAACGCAGCACAACATACTCGCGCCGACACTAAGAGGCTAGAGCAAAAGTTTAGTACGCGAGGCCCATGCTGCGGGAGGTTTCTGCACCCAGGTAAACACGGATACTCAAGAAGTCCGTAGGGCAGGCGGTTTCGCAGCGCTTACATCCCACACAATCTTCTGTGCGGGGAGAAGCAGCAATCGTAGCGGCCCGGTTCCCATCCCAGGGAACCATTTCCAGGACATCTAACGGGCAAGCACGGACACACTGGGTGCATCCAATACAGGTGTCGTAGATCTTGACGCTGTGAGACATAGGAACCCTTTCGAATCGTGACGTCTTGGTTATGGATTGCAGTGTATCTCGCCCAGAAAGGCTTAGCAGCAGTTCGGCTACATTTCTTAAAAAAGCGTTACCAAACCAATCATGATTCACTCTTGGGTTTGGGCCATTTCCCGGACAAGGTTAGCTTCCCATTTACGGGCTGGGGCCTGACGACGAATATCTCGCCAAATTCCAGTAGCCGCTTTGGTTCCATCGGCGACAGCGATAGAAATCTGGTTGAGTCCCTGTTTCAAGTCCCCAATCGCAAAAATGCGGGGATGGGACGTGCGACACAGATCATCGGTGACTAGATTTTCGCCATTCTTTTCCAGGGGAATCCCGTTCAAGTATCGGCTGTGGTAGTGAGAACCCATGGCGACAAGACCCGTTTCCACCGAAATCCGAGAACCATCGGTGAATTCAATGCCATTCATCGTATGACCTTCCCCTAAAAAGCGCTGGATAGGCGTTTCAATCAAGGGATAGCCGTGGTCTGCCAGTTTCTGGCGCATCTCATGTCCTACTTCAAAAAGACCGTGGGTAAGGACCGTGATGTAGGGCGTAAACCAATTTAAAACAAAAGCAGTATTGACTTGCCCTTCAGAACCGCAAATCAAAGCGCACGGCGTATCGTTTATCTCGTAGCCATCACAAATTAGGCAGACATGCAGGTTGTGTCCCGCATATTGGTAGACATTTTGCATGTCATCTAACCTGGGCAGGTGGTCAATAATGCCACTGGCTGCGACGATATATTTTGCTCTGAACATATGGTCTTGGTCGTGACGAATCGCTGTTTTTACCCGAACATCGAAGTATTCGCCTTGGTCTGTGACTTCCTCGACATGAGCAAAAAGGTAATCGCCGCCTACGCTATAAAGATGTTGTTCTCCCCGCTTGAGCAATTCCCGACCGCTGATATGCTCAGGGAATCCTAGATAATTGGTAAGGTCCGTCATCCAAAAAGAACGGCCCCGACCTTTTTCAATCACCAAAACCTTGAGGTTATAGCGGGCCAAATACAGTCCCGCAGAGAGTCCCCCAGCCCCACCGCCCACAATAATGGCATCGTAGAGAACCTGAGTGTGTTCATCGAGATGTTTACGGGATAAGCGCACGTTTACAGCCCTGACAGTTTATCCAGTCTAGCGGGTGGATTAGAGTTTTTTGAATTTTGAAATGCACCAGAGGCACGCTATAACTATAGGGGAAACGCCTCATTACCTAGATTATGTCAATCATCACGCTTGGCTGGACAGCCCTTATTTTGTTTTTTGTTGGCTCTATTGCCCTTACCGTTTGGGGCCGGGGCGGCTTGTAATAGGCGTCGCTTACGTTATTAAGGATTCATGCTCCAGAGTATCCTGGTCATTGTGGCCTTTTTAGGGCTTATTTTGCTCACGTTAGGGGTGGCCTACCTGACTTGGGTTGATTTTCGCGATCGTCAACGCGCTAAGAATAGCAAGCGTTAGCCTCATGCTCAGATTGGGGAATGCTAGAGCATAAAGTGTGTAAGAACATCCCCTCTAGTTTGCCGGAGCAATGTGCCATGGTCTTAAACCCGCAGGGCAACCTACCGCAGAATGGAACTTCTCATTCCCCGATGGTGGTCAAAGCGCATGACGTAATTCGACGGGAGCGTTTGACCGATGACCAAGCTTATGATGCCGTAGGTTTCAAAGACTTGGTTACCCGCGCCCTCAAACTGAGTGCCTCAGACATCCACCTGTGCGTCAATGAATCTCCCCGTTTCCGCATCCGCGGTGAGATTGAAACTTTTAACCTACCTCCCATTAGCGAATTTGTTTTTTACCGCTGGCTCGAAGAAATTCTTTCTCCTCAACAAATTGCTAAGTTTGAAGAAGAACAAGAATACGATACAGCCGCTTATTTTCCTGATTTGATCCGCTGTCGGATTAACCTATTTTTCTCTCTTTTAGGTTCTTCGATGGTGATTCGTTTGATTCCCCTCGAAGCCAAGAGTATGGAACAGCTCTACCTCCCCGATAAGCTCAAAGAACTGTGCGCCATGCCTAAAGGGTTGTTTCTGATTACAGGGCCTACGGGGTCTGGTAAATCTACGACCTTGGCGGCGATGATTCGCTATATGAATGAGACCTTTAAAAAGAACATTGTCTCGATTGAAGATCCGATTGAATTTGTCCATACCTCTCAAAAATGCACCATCCGTCAACGGGAAGTAGGCATCCATACCAAAGCTTTTGAAAATGCATTACGGGCCGTACTTAGAGAAGACCCCGATATTATTTTGATTGGGGAAATGCGCGATCGGCTGACCGTAGAAACAGCCTTGAAAGCGGCGCAAACTGGGCACTTAGTCTTTGGCACCCTCCATACCAATAGTGCCGTAGCTACGATTAACCGGGTCTTAAATATTTTCCAACCGTCCGAACAAGACCCGATCCGCCACCAACTATCAGAGTCCCTGGTAGCCATTGTTGCGCAGATGTTGGTACCGTCTACCGATGGAGGCCGCCGGGCAATCATAGAACTTTATATCAACACCGTCACAGGCAGAGATTTTATTGATCGTGGAGATTATGACCAACTCACCCAACTGATTAAAGAATGCGACTACGAAGGGATGCAAACCATGAATGATGTCATGTTCAAGTTGGTTAAAGAAGGGGTGATTACGCCAGAAACTGCGATCAAGTTTTCACCCTATTCCAACGAAATGAACCAGCTCTTGCGTGGAAAAGAAGACAACCTGATGGCTGCCAGCTGGGAAACTCAAGACAACCATCCCCGCAGTTCATTCGGGAGTAGCACCCAGTATTCAGGCTCTTACGGACAAAATCCTAATCGTCCCCCCAGTGCTAGGTCCTAAACTCTCGTAGCATGAGAGCATGCGGATTTTTGGGATAGACCCCGGTACGGCAATTGTGGGCTATGGCGTGGTGGACATTTCTCCTGACGGAGCGTTCACCGCTGTGGATTTTGGGGTAGTGTCTACGCCTGCCCATTCGCCCTATCACGAACGATTGGCCCAAATTCATGAAGATCTGACCACCCTTTTACAGAAATGGCAACCTGATCGGGCAGCGGTCGAAAAGCTTTTTTTCTATCAGATGGGCAATACCATTTCGATAGCCCAAGCGCGCGGGGTGATTCTTCTGTGCCTTGCCCAGCAAAGTGTCCCTTTTCATGAATTCAGCCCTCCACAGGTTAAATTAACCCTGGCAGGACATGGCAGAGCGGATAAACGGGCGGTGCAAGAAGCAGTGCAACGAGAATTAGGACTCGATAAAATTCCGAAACCAGATGATGCTGCTGATGGTCTAGCGATTGCCTTGACCTGTTGGTTTCTAGAACGTTCTGCGTTGTAGTTTTCTATCAAAAACCTATTGAATGATTTGTTGTAAATCACTGAATTTACTTCAGCCTTATCCCAAATCTTCTGAAAGACTTCCTCCTCTGCATCATGCTTGAATTTATGTCTCATCCTGAAAAGCTACCTTCAATGACCCGACCTATACTTCCTGGACTTTTTGCCTTCCGTCCCAACCGTGCGACTTTGGGGGGAACCGCGTACTTTATCCAAGCGGAGGGAGAACAGTCTTCTCTGCTCATCGATAGTCCGGCCTATAGCCAAGAAAATCTAGATTTTCTGGAAGCGCAAGGAGGCGTGGACCTGCTCTTTATCACGCACCGAGGAGCGATTGGAGAGACCAAGAAATTTCATCAGCACTTTGGTTGCACGGTGGTCCTGCAAGAGCAAGAAGCTTACTTAGTGGATGTTCCCCGCCCGCAGACTTTTGAAACAACCTGGTCTTCTGGCTCCTTTGAAGCCCTGTGGACGCCTGGGCATTCTCCGGGCAGCAGCTGCCTCCTCTGGAAAGCGCAGGGCGGAATTGTCTTTTCTGGTAGACATTTACTACCCGATGCTCGGGGCTATCCGGTTCCCTTGAAAACTCAAAAAACCTTTCATTGGCCCAGGCAAATCAAGCAGGTGCAAGCCCTTCTAGAGCAATGGCCGGATTTCCAGTATCTCTGTCCCGGCGCGGGAACAGGGTTCCTACGCGGTAAAGGTATCGTTGAAGAAGCACACCGCAAAGTATCAGCGGGACTGGGAAGCGGGGATATGGCCGGGTTTTTGCAATAGAGCCTGAGGAGAGATGGAATGGGGCCAAGCGAAGGCATGGCGAAACGCAGCCTCTTGGCATTTGTGCAACTGCCGAAAGTCAATCACATCCTGAGTCAACAGAATCTCGTACTCGAAGGGCAAACGGACATTGTGGAGACCAGCATTATCCGTACAGATGGCGATGTCTACCCCTTCCGCAAAACAGCGCTGGAACACAGGCTGCAAGTCTTTGATGCTCTTCAACGTCCCCGTTTGTAGATAGGTCGTAGGACAAATTTCTAGACACTGGCCGCGTTGGGCCAGTTCCGGGAGTAATTCTGGATAATGTAGAGGAATTTGAATACCGTGACCGATGCGGGATACGTAGGGAAGTAACTGAGGGTAACAACCCTGAGAAGTCTCATAGAGATGGGCCGTAGTCTTTAAGCCTTGGGCTAAAGCATAGCGATAGAGGTCTACAAATTCATCCATCCGCTCCCGATAGGCTCCATCTCCACCGGCAACATCAATGCCACTAACATAGTCAGAATCTCTGGCGAGATGCACAATCGCCCGATTGACTTTCTCCGGAAGTCGCGTATGAGTACAGAGGATTTGGGTGGTGACGATGGGATACTCTGTTTGGCGGGATGCTTGACCAACGATGTTGACCACTTCTCGCATTTGGTCGATGCGTTGGTCTTCGCTGAGATTGTGGTCTGTGCGGTAGTAAGGGGTGTAACGTAGTTCCAAATAGGCCAGATTTTCAAAAACGTAGGCCCCACGTAGTAGCCGATAGATGAAATAGGGCAGCGCTTCCAGGGTTTGGACCGATTCAACTAAGGTATGGAGTTCGAGATATTCTTCGAGGGAACTGCGAGGCTTGGTGTAAAACTCCTCAAACCCCTCATAGTTTTGGAAACGGTCCGTAATCGGATGGTTATGACGGATAAAGTAACGCCAGAGGACCCTGGGGACCACAGAACCGCCTAAGTGTCGATGTAGTTCTGCATGTAAGGTCATGAGCCAGTTCCCCATATATGGTTCTTATCTCAACCATAACGGATTCCACAGGGGATTATGACTCGTTGTCGTGAGGGGCTAGGAATCCGTTACGGTAGACTTTCTAAGTTGTCGTTTCAAGATCTTGCCTGTAGCTGATTTGGGCAATTCATCCAGGAAGGTTACATACTTGGGAACTTTGATGGCCGTCAAGAATTTACGGGCATAGGCAATTACCTCGGCCTCGGTGGTGATTTCACCTTCCTTCAAGCTGGCATAGGCATGGACCACTTCCCCTTTATCGGGGTCTGGATCGCCGATTACCGCCACTTCTCTAAGTGGTTCTAGTCCCATCAAGACATCCTCGACCTCGCGAGAATAGACATTCTCACCACCGACAATAATCATGTCTTTTAAGCGGTCCACGATGTAGAAATAACCGTCTTCGTCCTGATAGCCTAAATCGCCTGTGCGCAACCAATGATCCGCAAAAGCTTCTGTGGTAGCTTCTGGGCGATTCCAATAGCCCTTAAATACGTGGGGACCGCGAACCACCAGTTCTCCAACTTCGCCTATAAACAGGAACTCTCCACTCACCGGGTCCCTTACTGCCAATTCATTCTCCCCAGGAAATACCGTACCGATAGAACCAAGTTTAGGCGCAGCATGAAGGGGGTTCACGGCAGCATAGGGAGAACATTCAGTGAGCCCATAGCCTTGACGGACAATATCGCCAAAACGCTGACTAAAAGCTACTTCCAACTGGGGAGCCAGCGGACCACCACCACTGAGGATACAGCGCAACGCCGGAGACAACTTGAATTCTTCGGGGAAACGCAGAAACATGCCGAGCAGACTCGGCACCGCAACCATGACACTCACACGAGGATCACTGAGATGCTCCATCAGTTTCTTGGGAGCATAGCGGTACTCAAAATTCACGGACCCGCCGGCAAGAGGGACAATGACGAGCGCTGCAGTGAAGGCAAAGGCGTGGAATACGGGCAAAATGCAGAACAAATGGTCTGCTGAGGAAACATGGAGTGCGGTCACGCCTCCCTTCGCATTCGCCCATAAGTTGCCATGACTGAGCATGGCTCCTTTAGGATTGCCCGTAGTTCCTGAGGTGTAGAGGAGTTGCGCCGTATCTTCCAGACTACGCTCCAAAATGGGGTGTTGGCCGAGGGTAGCAACCAATTGTCCAAAATTCAGGTCCTGAGATGAGCCACTGGCTCCGATCACAATGACCGCCAATTCCTTCAATTCCGGTCTGAGCGGTTCCAGCACAGGCAAGAGGGCATTGGGCACAATAATCGCTTTGGCCTGGGAGTCTTGCAGGATATAGAGAAGCTCCCGGCCTGTTAGTTGAGGATTGACAAGAACAGGCTCCACCCCTAAGCGCCAAAGACCGTACATCACCAAGGCGTATTCAGGAATGTTCGGCAGCATGACCGCGATACGCTGGCCTGGAAGATAACCAAGGCTGTGCAAGGAAGCCGCAAAATTCTCACTGAGTTGGGCTACTTGGGCATAGGAATAAGCACGATCATCTCCCTCAAAAGCAATTTTTTCAGGGGTTTGAGCGAGGCCGTACTGTAGCGCGTGCGCAAGATTCATAAGTGGATAGACTCCTTACATTCGCATCCTAATAAATTCACTCTACTAACATCTACTCAGTGCTGGCATTAAGGTAAGGCATAGCTTTTGAACTGTCTGCCGGCAATAGGCGTAGAGGCGCATCATAACCCGCCTCTACGCGCGAATCGTCTATGCCTTGTATTGAGCAATGGATTTGGCAATCAGCGCATAGGTTTCTTCTAACCCTTTCCAACCATTGATTTCTACTGCTTTTTTCTCCAAACGCTTATAGGTTAGGAAGAATTCGGAAATTTCATCCAAGCGGTGCTGCGCGATATCATCCAAGGATTTAACGTTGGCATAGCGGGGGTCTTTTACGGGGACGCAAAGTATTTTTTCGTCTTTATCTCCGCCATCAATCATTTCCAAGAAGCCAAGAGGCCGAGCAGCAATCACACATCCAGGGAACGTCGGCTGGTCCATGATCACCAGACCGTCCAGAGGGTCGCCGTCATCCGCTAAGGTGTTGGGTACGAAACCATAGTCAGCAGGATAGTAGACCGAGGAATACAACACGCGGTCTAGGGCAAACGCTCCCATATCTTTGTCAAATTCGTACTTATTGTGGCTTCCCGTAGGGATCTCCACCAGGATGTTTAATAGATTTTTCGCAGGCTGGGGAGGGATTTTGCTTAGGTCAATCACGATAGGTTCTCTCTAGAGG
The DNA here is from genome assembly GCA_949127685.1 of Candidatus Sivonenia alaskensis PMM_0068. Lineage (GTDB taxonomy): Bacteria > Cyanobacteriota > Cyanobacteriia > Gloeobacterales > PMM-0068 > Sivonenia > Sivonenia alaskensis. The sequence continues at coordinate 8,827 of CASBPW010000069.1, forward strand.
GTCAAGAAAGCCACTCCGCAGAGGAAGCAGCCGTGATTATTATAGGGATGGATGGACTCCTTCACCGATGACTAATACCCTACTGCCTCAAAATACTCACTGCTGCTGGAGAATATTAGCGGGCAGACCTATCCGGCGCGACTCAAGGACGTTAAGAAGCAGCGCTTACGCTGAGATTTGGCTTTTTCAGGAAAGTTATGGTGCCCTCTAACAGACTGGTTCACAAATGGGCATTATCCAGTCTTTGGGGTATTACACTTTGGGGTCTACCTAGCTATGCCATCCCTGAGAACATCCCTGCCGCTGCGGATGCCCTGAATATAGAACAAGATTTAGTCCAGCGTTCTCCCGTCCTCAAACGCTGGCTAGAGGCCCCCCCCAATGTCCTCAGCGAGATAGACAATACCCCGGCTTTTCCTACCAAGTTCAAAGTAGGGGTGGCGAATGTCACGTCACAGGATAATGACTATGAACTGGTGCTGGGTATAGAAGACATCTTCCTGGGGAAAAGTCAATTTACGGTGAGTGGGGAATATCACCAATCCTTGAATCAAAACACCCATAACACCAATCTTTGGGGAGGAAATGTCCGCTATTACCTGCTGCCCCTCGGAGCCTATGTAAATTTGGCTCCCCAAGTAGGCTATACCTCCCTCCGCCTAGAGGGCACAGAATTCCAAGGCCCTGAACTAGGTGGCAAGCTCGTATTTGCCCTATTCCAAACCGCCGATGTGACCCTGACAGAAACCCTGATTTTACCTTCGCAAGGGCTGACAGTTGGCCGCACCCAACTCTCTTTCGGCTATGCCTTGAGTCCTTCGACGCGGATTAGTGCGGATACTAACTTTATCAATGCGCCAACTCGTCAAGATACTAGCTTTGGCATCAACTTTGAATTTACTTCCTACTAATGCCAAGTCCTTCAAAATGGCTGTGCTATTTAATAAAGTAAAATGGCATCAATTAAACGTTAAACGACTGCCTCCTAATAGAGAATGTGCTTTGCGAGTGAGTAGGGTCAGTTGGATCCCATACTCTGTAAATCCCAGAGAATGGGGTCCGTCCTAATGGTAGTTTCGTTCTAGTTATCCACCTGACAATTTCTTTTCACCTGGGGATGCGAATGGGCGTTTTC
>CASBPW010000070.1 GCA_949127685.1 Candidatus Sivonenia alaskensis PMM_0068
AGGTGCGAAGGCCTGTTCCATGATGAGACCATCGGGCTCCTGTGAACCCTTCTTCCTGAGAATTATCTGTTGATTACCACTTAGATTTGACCCAGTAGGCGCATCAATTTCCATTGAGAAGTGACCCATGTTTCAACCTCCTCTGGCGCTGCTGCTGGAGGGAACATGGAGTGATCGAGATGGCATTATTGAGTGTAATACGGCGTTGGCATTTTCGTGAAGGACTGTCGATCCGAGAGATTTCGAGGCGCACAGGCTTATCGCGCAACACGGTGCGCAGATATCTGCGGGGCGGCATGGTTGAACCGAAGTTCAAAGTTCCTGACCGGACGAGCAAGCTTTCAGACTTCGCGGATAAATTAGCCCTGTGGCTGCGAACGGATGCAACTAAGTCGCGTAAATATAAACGCACCGCCAAGCAGCTGCATGCAGAGCTAGTGGTTTTGGGATATCAAGGGTCTTATGGCCGGGTCGCGGCTTTTGTGCGCGCGTGGAAGGCGGACCGCTTACGCGAGCAGCACATGAGCGGACGTGGCACTTATGTGCCTTTGGTGTTTCAGCCCGGAGAGGCGTTTCAATTCGACTGGAGCGAAGACTGGGCGGTGATTGGCGGGGAACGCACAAAGGTGCAGGCCGCACACACGAAGCTGGCACACAGCCGGGCGTTTATTGTGAGGGCCTATCCCCTGCAAACCCACGAGATGTTGTTTGATGCCTTAACCCAAGCCTTCCGCGTGCTGGGTGGCATCGCCGGGCGCGGGATATTTGATAATATGAAGACGGCCGTTGACCGGATCGGCATCGGCAAAGCCCGCCAAGTCAATGCGCGATTTAGCGCCATGGCCAGCCATTATTTGTTTGATCCGGAGTTTTGTAATCCAGCCTCAGGCTGGGAGAAAGGCCAGATTGAGAAGAACGTGCAGGATAGCCGCCGCCGCTTCTGGCAAGTGATGCCTGCCTTTGCCACGATCGATGCCCTCAATGCTTGGCTGGAGCAGCGCTGCACTGAAGAGTGGAGTCATATCCAGCATGGCACGCTGCCCGGAACGATTGCTGAAGTGTGGGCAACTGAGAAGCCAAGTTTGATGCCACTGGGCCGTCTCTTTGATGGTTTTGTCGAACAGGCCAAGCGCGTGTCGCCAACGTGTTTGATATCCTTTGAGCGTAATCGTTACAGCGTTCCGGCCTCCTTTGCCAATCGCCCGGTCAGTGTCAGGGTCTATCCGAACAGAATCGCCATTGCAGCAGAGGGGCAAATCCTTTGCGAGCATGTGCGCCGCATCAACAGGTCTCATCTTCCGGGGCGCACCATCTATGACTGGCGGCATTATCTGGCCGTCCTTCAGCGCAAACCCGGAGCACTCCGCAATGGCGCACCCTTTACCGAGATGCCTGATGCCTTCAGGCGTTTGCAGGAGCATCTGCTCAAGCGGCTGGGTGGCGACCGCGATATGGTCGATATCCTGGCGCTGGTTTTGCAGCATGATGAGCACGCGGTCCTCTCTGCTGTTGAGTTGGCGTTGGAAGCAGGCGTTCCTACCAAGACCCACATCCTCAACCTTTTACACCGGCTTCTGGACGTCAAGCGACCGGCACCTGATATTGACGCACCCCAGGCCCTGAACTTGACCTGCGAACCAAAGGCCGATGTTGAGCGCTACGATTCTTTGCGCGCAACCCACACCGCAAAGGGGCTGCGCCATGCGTCATGATCCTGCCAGTGGTGCTGTCATCATCATGCTCCGCGCGCTGAAGATGTATGGCATGGCCCAAGCGGTTACTGACCTTATGGAACAGGCATCGCCCGCCTTTGAGGCCGCAGTCCCCATCCTGTCGCAACTCCTCAAAGCTGAGACGGCTGAGCGCGAGGTCAGATCCATTGACTATCAGATCAAGGCGGCGCGCTTTCCTGCTTACAAGGATATGGCGGGCTTTGACTTTGCCTCTAGCGAGGTGAGTGAAGCCTTGGTCAAACAATTGCACGCCGGCACATTCATCAATGATGCTCACAATATTGTGCTCATCGGTGGCCCGGGAACGGGTAAAACCCATATTGCCACGGCACTGGCGGTGCAAGCTGTCACGCACAACCGTAAAAAGGCACGGTTCTATGCCACCGTCGATCTGGTCAATGCGCTTGAACAGGAGAAAGCCATGAACAAGGCAGGTCAGATTGCCGAGCGTCTGCTGCGCCTTGATCTCATCATTCTTGATGAGTTGGGCTATTTGCCCTTCAGCCCATCAGGCGGGGCGCTGCTGTTCCATCTGCTCAGCAAGCTCTATGAGCAGACCAGTATCATAATCACCACTAATCTCAGCTTCAGTGAATGGGCCAATGTGTTTGGTGATGCCAAGATGACAACGGCCTTGCTTGACCGCCTGACGCATCATTGCCACATCCTCGAAACCGGAAACGACAGCTGGCGCTTTAAAAACAGGGAATGAGCCTGCGCACCATAACAAGGGCCCGCGCCCGCCGCCGCCAGCGCTTTAATCCGCGCGGTCGACAGGCGCAGGCCGACCAAACCGAAAACCAATTGACACACAAGCAACGAGAGACATAAACAAATTACGCGGGTCAAATCTCAGTGAAAATCCCGGGTCAGTTCTCAGTGAAAATTAACACTGAATCCCAAAATCACACTGAGAGACCCTGTGCGCTATTTTCGTTATTGCCGCGGCTGAGTAGAAATATGAACAATTGGGCAAATATGGCTTGTAATATGGACGAGGTCGCGAGACGGGTTTAGTGATTGATTATAGACTCTCCCGCAGGATCTCGGAAGGTGCTTTTCCGCCGAATGCGCCATGTGGCTGTACTCGACCAA